>SLHB01000222.1 GCA_007136375.1 Candidatus Hydrogenedentota bacterium | reverse complement strand
CTGGGCGCGCGCCTTCTACCGGCTATGCCGCCAACGCGGCGACTCCTACGCCACGGCGTTGCGCAAACTCGCCGACAAATGGCTGCGCATCGTCAACCGCATGCTGGAGACCGGACAACCCTACAACGAGCAGCGCTACCTGGAGGCCCTCAGGAGGAGCCACAGCCCCGTCTACGACAAAACGCGCGAACTGGCTGTGGAAAACTCCCCATGAACAACTTGAACCTGCCGCATAAAATGTCTTTAAATGGGGACTTTTGAGATCGGTTAATGACGTATTCCATTTACCAATCTGATAAGTAATTACCAGGTTTGCCCAGCCGTTGACGACCCTCGAGTTCCCCGTTGTGAAGGGAGTGGACCGAAGGATACTGGATGTGAACGGCGCAACGGAGCGTCCTTATCCGACGATTGAGGGCGGACGGCGCGGACGCGCGGGGACCGGAGGCCCCGGGGCTTTTGCGTAGGCGTTGGGGCCGTGGTAGGCTTGACCCCTTGCGCATTGGGGCAAACTGGACAGCAACAGCGGGAAATCTTGAATGAGCGTGCGCGTTTGTTGTCCGCATGACCTGAATCGCTCAATCGCCGGATAAGAACGTCATTGGCGGAGCGGCAGCCCGCGCATGCCAGACAGATACCGCCCATACCCGTTCACCCGATGGGTGAAGGCCACTGTGCCTTACCCGCCGCGAGCATTGGACTGCACAACAATGTCCGGTCAAGGCTTATCCGGCGAACTGGGAATCAGTCGTGATTTGTCCGCATGCCCTCGGGGCGTGTTAAGGTGGTTGCCGGTTATTGAACGTCCTCGGATCACCCGCGGACGAACCGTCAACCGAAAGGAGGCGCACCATGGCTGCCTGCAAGACATGCGGAAACGAATACGACAAGACGTTCACGGTCACCATGAATGGCGCTAGCTACACTTTCGACTCCTTCGAATGCGCCATTCACGCCCTGGCCCCTGTCTGTCCCCGCTGCGAGTGCCGCATCCTCGGACATGGCGTTGAAGAAAACGGGACCATCTATTGCTGCGCGAACTGTGCGGCCAAGAGCGGCGCCACGGTTGTAACCGACCGGGCCTGAGCCCAAAGCTACTGGATAGACGGTGGTGTCCCCCAGGAAGGTCCTTCCTGGGAGACACTACCGTTGCGGCGTATCTCTAACGGGCGCTGAAGTAGCTGGCAGCCCGAGGATGAGGCATCCACCGGCTGGAAAGTTGAGCCAAAGGAGGGCCAGGCGGGATCATGGAAACGCAGGTTGGCGGTGTAACATTGGAATGCGTCCGCGGCGACATTACGCGTCAGGAGGGGTTTGACGCCGTGGTGAACGCGGCGAACGCGGAGCTGATGCCCGGCGGCGGCGTGGCTGGGGCCATCCATCGGGCGGCGGGCCCGAAGCTGGCGGAGGAATGCCGCCCCTTGGCCCCGATCAAACCCGGCGACGCGGTCATCACGAGCGGGCAGCTCATGTCCAACCCATACATTATCCATTGCCTGGGGCCCGTGTACGGCATGGACGAGCCTTCGGACGTATTGCTCGCGAACTGTTACCGCAACGCCCTGCGCCTGGCCGCCGAGAAGGGCCTTGCCGCCGTCGCCTTTCCCGCCCTTTCCACGGGCGCTTTTGGCTATCCCATGGAGCCCGCGGCCGAGACGGCGTTGCAGACCGTCCTGGAAACTATTCCGGAGCTGACGAACGTGCGCCGGATCCGCTTCGTGCTGCTGGGGGCGAGCGACCTAGACACGCACACCGCGGTCCTGGAACGGCTGACGGGCGGCCAGGGCTGAACGCCCCGGCCGAACCGCGCCGGCCGGGGGCATGCCGGCCGAACCGCGCCGGCCGGGGGGCGCGTTTGGGTATAATGGCGGGCGGTTGAAGCAACGTTTCCGGGCGGGCGCGCCCGGTTTTGGCGAAGTTTATGGCAAGGAGTACGGCGATATGCGGCTAGGCGTCTGTGGGTTCGTGGGGATGTTGGCGGTGTCCGCCACGCTGCTAAGCGGTTGCGGCTTGGGCGAGACGCGGGTGGAGCAAGGCACGCGGGAGGGCGTGCTCCACATGGGCAACGACACGGAGCCGCAGGAGCTCGACCCCCATGTGGTCACGGGCGTGCCGGAGCACAAGATCCTCAGCGCCTTGTTCGAGGGCCTGACGATCCTGAACCCGGACACCCTGGAGCCGGAGCCCGCGGCGGCGGAGTCCTGGGAGGTGTCCGAGGACGGCCGCGTCTATACGTTCCACCTGCGCGAAGACGCCCGCTGGTCGAACGGCGACCCGGTGACGGCCCATGACTTTGTGTACGCTTGGGAGCGGATCCTCTCCCCTGCCTTGGCGAGCGAATACGCCTACATGCTCCACGTGTTGGAGAACGCCCGCGCCTTCAACGAGGGCGAGATCGACGACTTCGGCGAGGTGGGCGCGGAGGCCATTGACGATTACACGCTCCAGGCGACATTGACGCATCCCACCCCCTATTTCTTGTCGATGCAGGTGCATTACACGTGGTTCCCCGTGCACCAGGAGACCATCGAAGCCCATGGCGCCATGGACGAGCGGGGCACGCAGTGGACCCGGCCCGGCAACCACGTGTCCAACGGCCCCTTCCACCTCACGGAATGGCGGCCCAACCGCCTCATCACCGTCGAGAAGAGCGACTACTATTGGGACGCGGACACGGTCCAGCTCAACGCCATCAAGTTTTACCCCATCGACAGCCTGCAAACGGAAGAGCGGACGTTCCGCGCGGGCGGCCTCCATGTCACGGGCGACGTGCCCCTCACGAGCGTGCCCTCGTACCGTGAAAACCGGCCGGACTTGATCCACATTCATCCCTGGGCGGGCACGTACTTCTACCGCTTCAACGTGAACAGTCCGCCCCTGGACGATGTCCGCGTGCGCCGCGCCCTGGCCATGACCATCGACCGGGAGGCCATCGTGGAGAGCATCACGCGGGCGGGCGAACAGCCGGCCTCCGCCTTCGTGCCGCCGGAGATTGGGGATTACGTCCCCGAGGCGGAACTGCCCCATGACCCGGAGGCGGCCCGCGCGCTCCTGGAGGAGGCGGGGTATCCCGGCGGCCAGGGGATGCCCACCGTCGAGCTGCTGTACAACACGAGCGACAACCACCGCATCCTCGCCGAGGCGGTGCAGAACATGTGGCGGGAAGAATTGGGCGTGAACGTGAGCCTCGTCAACCAGGACTGGGCGGTGTACTTGTCGACGATGAACAATCTGGACTACCAGATTGCGCGGTCAGGATGGATCGCCGACTTCCTCGACCCCATCAATTTCTTGGAATGCTTCGTGACGGGTGGGGGCAACAACCGGACGGGGTTTAGCGACGCGGACTTCGACCGGCTCATCGATGAGGCGCGGGAGGAGCCGGACACGACGGCGCGGGAAGCGCTCCTGCACGAGGCGGAAGCAATTCTCATGGAGGAAGCGCCCATTGCGCCCGTGTACTACTATACGCGGAAGCACTTGCGCTCTCCCGACGTGCGCGGCTGGAACCCGAACCCCATGGGGTACGTGGCTTACAAGCACGTGTGGCTCGAACCCTCCGGCGCGCCTCTCGCCGACGAGGACCTGCCGTCCGAAGACGGTGAGGATCCACCGGCCATCTAAAGGCGGAGGCGCCTACAAGAAGGGGACCCGCTCCACAGTCCAGGCGACGGCCCTAGACATGTAGGGAACGTCAAACCCCAAGACGTAAGCGGTCAAGGCGAGGACAATGAGCGCGAGGGCCAAGACGGCGCCCTTGACCATGAACTTGCGCAGTTTGAGCCGCCATTTCCCAGGAGCCGGCTCCCGCCGGTCCATGGCCTCGACCCGTTCGGTGAAGCGCTGGTGCTGGTCCTTGCACGCGTCGCTGCAAAAATACCCTGTGGGACCGAGAATCTTGCAATCGTCGCACAACGGTTTGCCGCATTGCTTGCAGCGCGCCGTAGCGTCCACATGGGGATGGTTGATGCACATGGAAAACAAGGATTTGGCCATCAGCGATCTCCTATCCCGCGGGTTTAGCGCAACCGCCGCCCCAAGGTCCTCCCGGCGGCGTATGCTCAGTATAGCCCAGAAGGCCGCGTCGGCGAAACCGTTTCCCGCCGGCGGCGCGCCGACGGGAGACCGGCGCGGCTCTCACGCAATCGACAACGAAGTAGCATAGGAGCAACGCGGTATGATCTTCTCGTTGAAGCCCCTTCTCTCCGGCGCGGCCCTTGCGATCCTTGCGGCCGTGGCGTTCGCGCCGCTTCACGCTCACGGAGACGGCGAGGCGGCCAATGCCGAGCCCCTCGGCCGGGCTTTCGCCCACAACGACTACTATCACCCCCGCCCCCTCTTTGACGCCCTGAGCCATGGCTTCAACGCCGTGGAAGCCGACATCTTCCGCGTCGAGGACGAACTGAAGGTCGCGCACACGGCGCCGGAGATCGACCCGGACCTCACGCTCCGGTCCCTGTACTTGGATCCCATCCGGGAGCTCGTGGAAGCGCACGGCGCGGTCCATCCCGGCGGCCCCACGCCCTTCTGGCTGATGATCGACATCAAAAGCGATGCTTCGTACACCTGGCCCCTCCTCAACGAGACCTTGTCGGACTACGAGGACATGCTGACCGTCGTACGCAACGGCGAACTTGAGCGCGGCCCGGTCCGCGTGGTCATCAGCGGCAACCGGCCCATCGAGGAGATGGCGGAAGCGGATCCGCTCTACGCCGGCGTGGACGGCCGCTTGGGCGACCTCGGGAACGACGCGCCGCCGGCGTTCATGCCATGGATAAGCGATCACTGGAACAGCCGCTTTTCATGGGACGGCGTGGGGAGCATGCCCGAGGATGAAGCGGCGGAGTTGGCCGAAATCGTCGGCCAAGCCCATGAAGACGGCCGGATGCTGCGCTTCTGGGCGACGCCGGAAGAGCCGGATCTCTGGCAAAAGCTCCTCGACCATGACGTGGACATCATCAACACCGACGACTTGGCGGGATTGGAGGCCTTTCTGCGGGACGCCGACGAGTAGGACGCCAGCACCGCCTCACCGTTCTGCGGCCCTGACCTCCCTGATGCGCCAAAGGGGGGAGCGGCGGCCGCTCCCCCCTCTGTCGTTGCGTCTAGAAAGTCCCGGCGCGGCGCCTCCGGCGATCTCAGGCGTGGCGCCTCCGCGCGGACCAAGCGGCGCCGGCGATTCCAGCGCCCAGGAGAAGCAATCCAGCCACGCCAGCGGCGGGCAAGTTCTCCCACACCGACAACGTGACATGGGCTGACTCGATGGGCGTGACGTCGCGGTCGTCGTTGATGGTCACGTAGTACTCGCCGGCGTCGCTCGCGGCGACATTGGCGATGGTCAGGGACGCCTCCGTGGCCCCTGGGATGGTTTGACCATTGTGGAACCACTCATAGGTAAGCGCTCCTTCCGGCTCGAAGATTTCCACGGGGCCCAGCGTAACGGTCTGGCCCGCTCCGAGGACCCGGCTTTGCAGGTCGCTCGCCATGAGCCATTCAAGCTCCCATGAACCGCCCTCCAGCACGCCGTCGCGCCCATTGCCCGTGGCGTCGCCAATGGCGGAGCCGCTCCCCTCGTTCAGACGCCAGTAGGCCACAAGGCCGCCTTCGTCACCGGACAACGCCCGGCCCATGTTCTGGTTGATGTCGGCGGCGGACCGAACCGTGTTCCACAAGCGCACCTCGGCGAGCTTCCCATGCCACATGCGATCACCCACGCCTTCGAGGGACGTCCCAAGGAAGAGGGGATCGCCGAGGAAAGAGTCATCCGTTCCGCTGTCACCGGTGGCGGAGCCGACTTGCTCGCCATCGATGTAGAAGCGGAGCACTTGTTCGCCCCGGCTGTACGAAAAGGCCACGTGTTGCCATGTTCCGGTTTGCGCGGACACGGCCCCTTCCCAGTTCAAGTCATTGAGGCGGACCCGCCAGAAGCCGTTGTTGATCTCCCAGTGATGACGCCCGGTCCCGGACAAAATGATGCCCGGGCGGTTGGCGTGGCTTTCGACGTAAACCCAGGCTTCCATACTGATGGAGGAGAAATTGACGCCTTGGCCGAAATCAGCCGGGAGGGTGATCTGGTCGCTGGTTCCATTGAAGGCGAGAGAGTATCCGGGACGCTGGGCATAGGCTGAATCGCATGCAAGCAGGAGCCCGAGGGCTGTCGCCATGGCGAAGCCCGCCGCCCATACCCACGGGCCCCTCACCAATTTGTTCCTGTGTTTCGTTTTCATGTCCTTACACTCCTTCTCCGACAGCAGCTTTGGATTGACAGCGCCCTACGATACAGACGCCGCGGTGGACCGTGAACCGGGTTAGCCGCGCCCTGTAGTCTACCCGTAAACACTCAAAAAGTCAATACTTCTTCAGATTGTATTAACAACAAAAACAAAGAACTACGCAGATATCGCCTCGTTCGAGTGATGTTGTGCGCCTTTTTCCGAGGAAGGCGGGAATCTTTTTGGTAGACTTACTGTTTTCGGCTATAATAGTTAGTCAGCCTAATGACTAACCAACCAAAGCAATCCGGGATCGACGTTCGATTGGAGATGGGCCGCAACGGCCGGAGGGAGCACATAAGGTGGAGGGACGCGTCCGCACGAAGCGGGACCAGGCAAGGAGCCTCTTTGAGAGCGTCAATGTGATCCGCACGCATTGCATGGCGCGCCTGGCGGAAAAGGCGCAACAGCGGCCGGAAAAACAGGAAATGGAGCTGACCCAGGGACAATTGTCCCTTCTGCATGTCTTACGGCGCAAGGGCCAAGCGACTATTAAGCAGTTGGCGGAGGCGCTGCACGTGTCCGCGCCCTCCGTGTCGGCCATGGTCGACCGGCTGGTGGAGTTAGGGGCGCTGACGCGGGAGCACGGCAAGCAAGACCGCCGGGCGGTCATCGTGCGCATGACGCCGGAAGCAGAGGAAAGCGTCGGCGCCATGGACGAACTGCTATATGAGAGCATCGAAGAGCTCCTCGACAAGCTGAGCCCTGAAACCGCTGAGCAGTGGTGCGCGGTCTATGCGGAGATTCGCGAAGTTCTGATGAGTCAAACCGGCCCGGACGGCCGGCGGACGGACGAAGAAAAGGAATCGAAGCAATGAAACACAAACACGCGTGGGCGTCCGCTATTGTAAGCGCCGCGGTGCTCGCAAGCGGCGTGTTCCTAATGATGGCTTTGGTGTGGCTCCGGGAACCGCCTCCCGAGGCCGAGCGCCCCGAGCAGGCGTTGTCCGTCCTGGCCCGCGAGGTGTATCCCGAAGAGCACCCGGTAGTGATCCGTGGGTTCGGAGAAGCGCGGACCCAAAGGTCCGTGGAGATCACGCCGGAAACCGCGGGCCGCGTGGTCGGAATTCATCCGAATCTCGACGTGGGCGAGGTCATCCCGGAAGGTGAGACACTCTTCGCCGTCAACCCCGAGGATTACGAAGCCGCCGTGGATGAGCTGCAGGCCAGCGTGTCCCAGATGCGGGCGGGCATCCGGCGCCTGCACACGCAGATGGCGAACGACGAGGAGCGCCTCGTCAACCTGGAGCGCTCCCGGGACTTGGCCCGCCAAGAGTTCGAGCGCCTTCGCGGGCTCCTTGAAGAGGATCAAGTCGGCACGCAATCGGGCGTGGATCAAGCCGAACACGCCTATAACCAGGCCCAGGATCAAGTCGATCAACTCAAGCGCGTCATCGCCCTTTACCCCATTGAAATTGAAGACGCGGAAAGCCGATTGACGTCCGCGCAAGCCCGCCTGCGCCGCGCCACGCTGGATCTTGAGCGCACCGTGGTGACGGCGCCCTTTGACGCCCGGATCAAGATCCGCAACATCGAGCTTGGCCAGACGGTGACAGGCGCGTCGCCCGTACTGACGCTGGCGGACGATTCGCTCCTGGAGATACGGGTCCCCGTCGACAGCCAGGACGTGCGGCGCTGGCTCCAATTCGCCGAACAAGAGAACCCCAGCGCCCGGTCATGGTTCGCGAACCTCACAACGGAGCCCGCCCGGATCCTGTGGACCGAGGACCGGGACAGCCACGTGTGGACGGGCCAAGTACACCGCATCGAACAGTTCAGCGAATCCACGCGGACCGTGCATGTGGTCGTCCGGATCGAAGGCGAGGAGGCGTTGTCCCGGGACGGAGGGCTCCCCCTCGTGGAGGGCATGTTCTGCGAGGTCGAGATTCCAGGCCGGACCATGGAGGCCGTGTACGAGCTGCCGCGCTGGGCGGTGAGTTTTGAAAACACCGTGTACATCGCCAACGACAACCGGCTGCGGACGGTCCCGGTCGAAGTGGCCCGGACTGAAGGCAACAACGTCTACGTCTCCGGAGGCTTGGAGCCCGGGCAGAAAGTCGTCGTGACCCGCCTTGTCGATCCCCTGGAGGGCGCCCTATTGGACGTTGAACTCGAAGGGCAGCAAGACGAGGAGCTGCTATGAAGCGCTTCATCGCCTCGGTAATTTCCAACCGGGTCTTGGCCAACGTCGTCTTCGCCATGATCGTCACGGTGGGGATCGTCGCCATGGCGAACTCCAACCGGGAGCTCTTTCCCGAATTCTCCATCGACATCATCCAGGTGCAAGTGCCCTATCCGGGCGCGGATCCGGAAGAGACCGAGGAAGGCATCTCCCGCAAGATCGAGGAGGCCGTGGACGGTCTCGAGGGCATCCGCCGCTACAGCACGACGTCCAGCGAGGGCATGGCGTCGGCGATGATCGAGGTCGCGGAAGGCCACGATGAGGACGAGGTCCGCGAAAGAGTCCGCAGCGCCATCGACGCCATCCCAACCCTGCCGCCAGACGCCGAGCAGCCCATCATCAGCGAGGTGACCTTGCGCTCCGAGGTCATCAAACTGGCGCTGTGGGGCGACGGCCTTAGCGAACGGCAGCTCAAGGAGTGGGCCGAGGACGTGCGCCGGGAGCTCCAGCGTTTGCCGGAGATCTCTCAGGTGACTATCTTCGGGACGCGGGACTACGAGATCAATATTGAAGTCTCCGAAGAGCGCATGCGCGAGTACGGCCTCACCTTCGCCCAGGTGAGCGACGCCGTGCGACGGGGCAACCTGAACCTCGCCGGCGGGGCCGTGCGCACGGAAGGCGAGCAGATCCGGTTGCGCACGGTGGGCCGAAAGTATACGGGCGAGGAAATCGCCTCCATCGTGCTCCTGTCCACGCCCTCTGGAGACGTCATCACCCTGGACCGCATCGCCGAGATCCGGGACCAGTTCACCGACGACCCCATCTACGCCACGTTCAACGGCGAGCCGTGCGTCACCGTCGCGGTGTTCAAGACGAGCGACGAGGACGCCATCGCGATCTCGAGAGCCGTGCACGCCTACGCGGAAGAGCAGCAGGCCTTGCTGCCTCCCACGGCGAATATCACGCCCTACAACGACATCTCCGAAATGATCCAGGATCGCATCAACCTGTTGCTTCGGAACGGCCTCATCGGCCTTATCCTCATCTTCGCGGTCCTCTGGCTGTTCCTGGATCTCCGCCTCAGCTTCTGGGTCGGCGTGGGCGTGCCCCTGTCTCTGGCCGGTTCGTTGATCGTGATGTGGCTGACGGGCGGCACGCTGAACATGATGTCCCTCTTCGGCCTCATCATGGTCCTTGGCATCATCGTGGACGACGCTATCGTCATTGGCGAGGCCATATACGTCCACCGGAAAGGCGGCCAACCGCCCCTTGAAGCCGCCGTGGACGCGTTGCGCGAAGTCGGGCTGCCCGTGCTGGCCGCATTGACCACCACCATCGTGGCTTTCATGCCCCTGCTCTTTGTTGAAGGGGTCATGGGGAAATTTATCGCCATCCTGCCCGTGGTCGTGATCTCCGCCCTCGTGTTCTCCATCGTGAAGAGTCTGTTCCTCATGCCGTCGTGGCTGAGCCGCCTTCCGGATCTCAACACGGAACACGGACGGCCGGGCTCGTTCGCCGCGAAGACACGGGCCATGCGCCGCCGCGTTGGCGACAGTGTCGAATGGTTCGCGGAACACGTCTATACGCCGCTCCTGGATAAGGCCCTGCGGTGGCGCTACGCGGTAATCAGCGCGTCCATCAGCTTGGCCCTTATCGTGGCGGGCCTCGTCGCGAGCGGCATTGTGCGCTTCATCATGTTCCCGCCCGTGGACAGCAACTTCATCACGGCGTCCGTCGAGTTTCATCCGGGCACGCCCGCCGAGGTGACGCGCGACGCCCTGACCAACTATGTCCAAGCGTTGCGGACCATCGAAGAAGAACTCGAAACCGGGTCCGGCGAACCCATGGTCAAGCACGTCTACGCCGTCGCGGGCCAACGCGGCATGGGCTTTGACGTGCAAGAGGGCAGCCACCTGGGCCAGGTCGAAGTCGAACTCTTGGACACAGCCCGGCGGGACATCCACTTCCGGACCATCAACCGCCTGTGGGAGGAGCGTACGGGCGTGATCCCGGGGGCCATATCCCAAACTTATGAGGCCATGGAAGGCGGTCCGGGCGGCGCTGATCTGGAAATCTGGCTCCAAGGCGACGACATGGAGGCCATCCTCGCCGCATCGGAAGAGGTGCGGAACCATCTGGCCGCATACGACGGCATCTCTCAGATCGATCACGACTACCGTCCTGGCAGCACGGAGTTCCAGATCAACCTGAAACCGGAAGCCTACGCCCTCGGCTTGCGCCTGGAAGATCTGGCGAGCCAGCTCCACGCGGGCTACTTCGGGGCCGAGCCCGTCCGCCTGCAACGGGGCCGGGATGACGTCCGCGTCAAGGTGCGCTACCCCGAGCGGCACCGGAGCGCCATCGGCGAACTCGAGCGCATCCGAGTCCGCACGCCCCAGGGCCACGAGGTGCCCTTCCTGTCCGTCGCCGACGTGAGCCACGGCCCCGGCTTTTCGAGCATCAACCGCACCGACGGGCTCCGCCGCGTCGCCGTGACCGCCGATATAGACTCAGACCGCACGACGGCTCAAGAAATCGTGGGCGATATGGAGGCCTCCTACCTCCCCGCGTTGATGGAGCGGTATCCGGGCCTGCTCGCGTCGTTCCAAGGCGAGCAGGAGCAAATGCGCGAATCCATGGGGAGCCTGTTCCGCGGCTTCATCATCGCCATGTTCGGCATTTTCCTTATCGTGTCGGCCATCTTCCGGTCCTACGTCCAGCCGTTCCTAATCATGCTCACCATACCCTTCGGCTTCATTGGCGCGGTGTTCGGCCACATGTTGCTGGGCTATCCGGTCACCATGATGAGCATGTTTGGCATGGTGACGTTGGCGGGTGTGGTCGTGAACGCGGCCATCCTTCTCATCGAGAAGGTCAACACCCTCGTGGGCGAAGGAGTGCCCTTCTATGAAGCGCTGAAGCGCGGTGGGGCGCGGCGGTTCCGCGCCATTTTCCTCACCACCGTGAGCACGTGCATCGGGCTCACCCCCATGATCATGGAGCGGGACATGCAGGCCCAGTTTCTCATCCCCATGGCCTTGACGGTGGCGAGCGGCGTGGCTTTCTCCACCCTGCTCACCCTCG
>SLHB01000362.1 GCA_007136375.1 Candidatus Hydrogenedentota bacterium | reverse complement strand
TGCGCCGTGCTCGTGGCCGCGGTCCTGGGCCTGTCCGGCTCCCGCACGGCCTGGTTCGCGGGCGCCGTGGGAATGACCGTGACCGCCGCTATGCTGCGGCCGCCATGGCCCCGCCTTGTGTGGAGCGGCGCGGCCTTCTGCGCCGTCGCGGGGGCCGTGGCCCTATGGGCGCCGCACGTGACCTGGGAACGGGTAGCGGCCACCTTCGCGGCGGAGGACACGGGCGGACGGGCGCGGCTGTGGTTCTGGGACGGCGCCGCGCGGATGGCGTGGGACCACCCCGTAACCGGCGTGGGGCTGGGCAACTACGCCTGCCGAAGTCCACACTACCAGGGCCTGGCTTTGCACGCTCCCGGCGGAACTGGCCACTATCACAACGAACTCCACACGCGCCACGCCCATAGCGATCCCCTCCAACTCCTCGCTGAAACGGGTGTTGTGGGCGTCTTGTGCCTGGCCTGGTTCGGCTGGCGCGTCCTGGCTTCCCGGCGGCGGTGGGTTCTCCAGCGGCGGGCGGGTTGGACGGCCGCCGCGTGCTGGGGCGGGCTCGCCGCCTGGGTGCTGTTCGCGTTGTTTAACTTCCCCATGGGCAGCGCGCCCCACGTACTTGGCGCGCTGCTCCTTCTGGCGGCGTTGCTGGGCCCTTGTGTTCCGCCTGTGTCGGCGCCGCGGCCGCCTTCGGGGAGAAACGGGGCGGGTTGGGCCCTTGCGTTGGCGATTGCGGCGGGCGCCGCGGCGTACGTGGCGTTGGCCCTGCCGGCCTCCTACTGGATCCGCCAAGGCGATGACGCCCAGCTTGCCGGGGAAACGGGCCGGGACGCCTACGCCCGGGCCGCCGCGCAGCTGTGGCCGCCCCCGCTGGCCTACAGCCGTCATGGGTACGCCTTGGCGGCGGAAGGCGCCTACGAAGCGGCCATTGCGGCCCTGGAGCGGGCGTTGGACGGGGGACTCGACACCGGCGCGGAGCGGCTCATGCTTGGCGCATTGCATTTGCGGCTTGATGATGCGGACGCGGCCCGGCCCCATCTTGAAGCGGCGGTGTTCCGCTGGCCGGGGTCGGAATTGGCTTGGCGGCTGCGCTTTCAGTCCGCGCCGGCTGGCGAGCGGCCCGCGTTGGAGCCTCGCGCGGCCCAGTGGCTTGGTCCGGCGGCCGCCGCGGAACTGGCCGATTGGGTGTGGGGCGGCGCCGGATGAAGTGGAATTATTCGGGGGGCTGCACCCGGGGTGGGAGCACGCCGTAGAAGATGGGGGTGACGCGCGTCTCGTTCGGGCCGGTGAGGAAGATCTCGTAGCGCTCCCCGGGGACAACGCGGGTGACGAAGCTATGGTGATCGCCGGTGATCTCGGCGTGCTCCAGGAGGTTGTCTCCGTCGGAGAATCGTAACACTGCCCCGCCGTTCTCGCCGGCGTGTTCCAACTCCAGTTCAACGAGGATTTGATTGCTTTGCGCGTCCAACCAGCTTGAGCCCGTGCTGCCCCATATCACGGCCATCCGAAGGGGAAGGTGCACGGTGTGGAGGGAGTGAACGCCCGGCGTCACGTCTGTGTCGTGGGCGGCGCTGTGATGGACCACTTCGCGGAATTCGATGAGCGGTTGCACGCCTTCGATAGACGTGAATGCGGCCACCGAGGTGGCGAAAACCAAGCTGTACTGGACGATCCATCCGCCGAGGGTCATGAAGAAAGAGGGCGCTTGTCCCACGGCGATGTACACCATGAGCGAGGCCAGCGCAAGGAGGGCGGGCGCGTAGGACAGGTACATGATGGGAACCCACGTCAGGGCGTAGGTCAGGAGCGCCAGCGCGACGCCGCCCGCAATCGGCAAGACCTTGTCCCGGGGCGTCACCCCGGAAAAGAGTTGGGAGATGCGGATCGCGGCGGGCCAGGCAATGATGAGGACGATGCCCATGACCGCGCGCACGGGATTTAGCGTGTCCGCGAGCACCCCCTGCACCGTGATGGGAATGGGGGGCAAGTCTCCGGGCGGCGCCTCCGGGGCGATGTGCCAGGCTGTCAGCGCCAACGCGCCAGCCATGATGAGTCCGACGAGGGTATAGGCGAAGATACGCGGGGCCGCCGTAGGCTGCGATGACGGCGCCGCGGCCTGGACCACGGGAGATGCTTGTCGGGGCGACGGCGTTGGGCGCTGGGTTTGGGGCAGGTCGGTCCGGCACTTCCAGCACCGGCTCAGCTCTTCGCTGTTCTGCGCGCCGCATTCGGGGCACACCCGGCCCTGCTGCAACGTGATGCCGCTGTCGCTGTCCTGGAGATTGAGCTGATCCTTGGGGGAGGCCGACTTGGGCGTCCGCAGGCGCTTGACTGCTTGGCGGGCGGTGGGGTGGTCCGGGTCCACGCGGAGGGCCTTCTCCCAGACGATGGCCGCCTCCTCGCGCCGCCCGGCCACTTCGAATACGCGGGCGAGTTGTTCGTACAGCGCGACGACGTGGGGCCACCATTCCAGGGCGGCTTCCAGCTCGGCGATGGATTCGTCGTACTGGCCAAGGCGGTAGTGCGTGGCGGCGAGATAGCGGAGAACGTTCAGCTTGCCGGGCCATTCCTCCTTGAGAAGCGTCAAGTGCTCCAGCGCCAGGTGGTATTCACAAGCGTGATAGAGTTTTTTGGCCAGCCGCCAGCGTTGGTTGTGTTCGCCGGGATTGTTCTCAACGTAGCGGGTGAGTTCCCATATCCCGGCCATCAAAGATCCTCGAACAGACGCAGATCGCCTTCCTTGTACACAAAGTCCACGGCGTCTCCGTCCAACATGTCCTTGAGCGGGCGGATGAACACGGCCTTCGCGGAAGCCAACACGGCCCCGCCGCCGGTCAACTCCGCTTCCGTTTCGTAGATGCGGCCTCGTTGGCTCACCACGCGTCCTTCGGCGGCGATGGGCGTCTCCACGGGAACCGGTTTGCGGTAGCGCAGCGTCATTTCTCCCGTGGCCGTTCCG
>SLHB01000301.1 GCA_007136375.1 Candidatus Hydrogenedentota bacterium | reverse complement strand
CTTTGTCGTGTGTGGGTCTGGATTGCTAAGCGTCCCCGGCCTAGGTGTACGCCGTGACTTCGAAGCCCGGCCGGTACTCGCGCTTCCGCATGAGGTGGCTGTTGGCTTCGTCGTCGTCCACGAACAGCTCGGACGCCGGATCGAAAACCAGCTCGCGCTGAAGCTGATACGAGATGTTGGCCATGTGGCAGATGGTCGAGGAGATATGACCGTCCAGCGCCGTGCCGTGAATCATGCTCTTGTCCCGGCTGCGCACGGCGTTGATGAAGTCTTGATAGTGGTTGCCCGTGCTGATCTCGGCAACGGCGTCAATGGCGTCGCTGTCTTCGTCGTCGATCTCGTTGCCGTCGGTGTCATAGAAGTCCCGCTCGGCCATGTAGCCGTCGGAGCCGAAGAAGTAGTTCGCGACGTTCATCCCCTCTTCGTGGTACGTGTAACGGCCACGCACGTCGAAGACGAACTTGGTGCCGTCGGCGAAGGTGAAGACGCTGGTCTGGGTGTTGGGCGTCTCCGCCTGGTCTTCGTACCCGTAACGGCCGCCGGCGCTGTACACCCGGACGGGCAGGCCCTTGTTCATGCCCCACATGCCGATGTCGGTCTGGTGCACGCCTTGGTTGCCGACCTCGCCGTTGCCGTACTCAAAGAACCAGTGCCAATTGTAGTGCACGTAGTTGCCGTGGTAGGCGCGCTCTTGCGACGGACCCTGGAACAAGGTCCAGTCGATGTGATCCGGCGGCTCGGTGATAGGCTCAAACCCGATGGAATGGCGATGCCGGAAACAAATGGCCCGGCCCATGTAGATGTCGCCGATCACGCCGTCCCGCATGCGCTCCATGGACCGGATCCAGCGGCGGTCGGAGCGGCGCTGCGTCCCGTGCTGGACGATGACGTCCCGATCCTTCACCGCCTCCACGATCTGCCGGCCTTCCCAGATGTTGTGAGACATGGGCTTCTCGACGAAGACGTCCTTGCCGTTCTCGATGCCCCACATGGTCCCCAGGGAGTGCCAGTGGTTGGGCGTGCCAAAAGCCACCACGTCGATGGAGTCGTCGGCCATCAAATCGCGCATGTCGCGGTACGTCGTGGGCCGGCTTCCAGTGTTCTCTTCCCACTCGTTCGCTCGGTTCTCCAGGATGTTCGCGTCGATGTCGCACAGGGCGGCGATCTCAACGTTGTCATCCACCGCGTTCAGGCCGCCGGCCACGCTGTTGCCGCGGCCCCGCACGCCCGCCACGCCGATGCGGATGCGGTCATTCGCGCCGAGAACCTTGCGGCTTACGACGCCCGCGGTCATTGCGGCGGCCGCCGAGCTTCCCAGAAACTGCCGTCGTGTCAGATCCATTCGCTTACCTCCCTTTAACCCTGGACCGGGCGCCCCTTGACGCGCGGCCCGCTGTAGAACCGCTTTTCTTCGGCTGGTTTACGCAACATGCCGAAGCCCGCGGCCGAACCCACTTACCACAAGCAACCCGGTAGAACGTGGCGCCCATGGCGCGCTGAAGATTCTCCGAAAAACATTGCCGGGCATTCTGCCAGCATCTTCCGCAAGATCTCAAGGCGCCTTTTGGATGGCGTTGGCTGTCCGCTCTGTCCCTCTTGAAACGGCTCCACCGGCGCAGCCGCGCGCCGCGTCGCACACGGGTGAAATGCGTGGTCTTGGGGCATTCTGAAGAAAAGTTGCGCAAATTGCAACTAATGGCGGAAGCCCTAATCGCCAGATAAGGACGCTGTTGGCGGAGCGGCGGCCCGGGTCCCTGTCTCGCCCGGCTCAAGAAGCTTCCGGTAGAGGGCCTCGTAGATGTCCACGATGCTGTCCCTGCCGAAACGCTCAAGCGCGCGCTGGTTGCCTTGACGGCCCATTTCCTCGGCGAGCTCGGGATCGGAGAGAATCGCAATGGATTTCCGGGCCATCGCTTCGATGTCCCCGACTTCGCAGAGATAGCCCGTCACGCCGTCTTCGACGACTTCGACGACGCCGCCGCTGCGGGTGCCGATCACAGGGACTCGGCACGCCATGGCTTCCAGGGGCACCAGCCCGAAGCTCTCGTGCTCGCTGGGCTGAATGATGAGATCGGCGCAGGTCATCAGGCTTTCCACGTTGTCTTGGTTGCCCATGTACTTCACCCGATCCTGTATCCCAAGCTGCTTCGCTACCCCCACCGCGGACATCCGTTCGGGCCCGTCGCCCACCATGATCAGGCGCGCGGGAATCGCCTCGGCGATGCGCTTAAAGACCCGGACTACGTCAGTCACCCGCTTCACGGGGCGGAAGTTGCTGATGTGCATCACGATTTTTTCCTCGCGCTCCGCTAGGCGGCAACGGTCGGCGTGGTAGTCATCAAACTTGGACATGTTCACGAAGTTATGAATCGTGCGGATTGGCGCGCGAAGCTGGAATTCGCGGAGCGTCTCTTGCGTCAGCCAATCCGAGACCGCGGTGACGGCGTCGCTCTGTTCCATGGCGTACTTGGTCAGGCGGAAAAAGGAAGGATCGCTGCCGACCAGGGTGATGTCCGTGCCGTGCAAGGTCGTGATGATCTTGAAGCGATGCTCTTCCGGCAGCATGTCGCGGCCGAGGAGCGCGCAGGCGGCGTGGGGGATGGCGTAGTGGGCGTGCCACAAGGAGACTTGGTTTTCCTCCGCCACCTCGGAGATCTTTGTGGCCAACGCCAGCGTCATGGGAGGATACCGGAAGAGGGGATAGGACGGCGGTTGAACGTAGTGACAGAAGATGTTTTCGTGAAAGTGCTGCAAGCGGAAAGGGGGCTCATAGGTGACGAAATGGACCGTGTGGCCCCGCTCCGCCAGGGCGATGCCCAGCTCCGTCGCCAAAATGCCGCTGCCGCCCGCCGATGGATGACATGTGATGCCGATACGCATAACGATTCCTTAACGATGTATGCCCGTTGCCTCCGGCGCGGCGCCGTCACCGCCGGGAGGGAGGCCGCTCCGCGCTTTCGCTAGCGCAGGCAGCGGGAGAATGATACGGGCTCGCCGGTCCTAGCATCCAGGAGGCAGGTCGAGGGCCAGTGGCCCGTCCGAGAACAACGGCTCCCCGTACTGAACGCCAATGAGGCTTCCCCAATAAGCGGCGCGAACCCGGATGCTTTCCCAAAATTCGGGCGACGCCACGTAGGTAGGTGGCCCGTTGTAGCCGGGATTGTGAAACTGCGACGCATAGGCGCCCATCGCGGCCAGTTTGGTTTCGAACTCCCGGGTTATATCTATAACCAACTGTGGCGGGTCCGCCTTCCCGTGGACGCGGTAGTGAAACACGGTGCTGGCCCGCCACGGCGCCTCGCCGCCCGGGATGCGGGCGAGACCGGACAGGAAGTTGGCGTCCCGAACCAAGCTGCGCGCGGCCCCGTGGTCGGGATGACGGTCGCCGTCCATCGGAGCGAGAATGGCCTGGGGCCGAAACCGTCTGATGTGCGGCACGACGACCCGCTGTTGCTCCGTGGAGTTGGCGATGGCGCCATCCGGCAACGCGGCGTTTGCCCGTTCCGCAACGCCAAGGATGCGCGCCGCCTCGGCCGCCTCGGCCGCGCGCTCCTCTGGACTGCCGCGGCTGGCGAGCTCCCCCCGGCTCAGGTCCAATATGGCGACGCGCCGCCCGTTCTTGATCAGCTTGGCGACCACCCCGCCCGCGCCAGCCTCCACGTCGTCGGGATGGGCGCCGACGGCCAGAACGTCCACGTTCAAAGCTCGACCTCCTGTAGACCCCGGGCGCGAAAAGCCAGTTGCCGGTCCAACGCCGGAACAAGGTCCCAACCATGGCCGAATACGAAAGAAAAAGGGGTATACACCCGTTCTTGCGGCCTTCGGCCAGGGGCGATGACCCGGGCGAGCCGCTCCATTTGCCGGTGCGCTGTCTCCGTCCGGGCGGCGTCCCGCCGCGTGGCGGCCCGCTCCATGCGCGCTAGCTGCCGCCGGACGCTACGCTCCATGGCCCCGGCCATGGGCCCGAGTTCCGCGGCCTCGCCGTCGATGTCCGCCTTCAATTTCTGAACGGCGTCCATGATATGCGCGCCGTTCGAACGCAGGGCGCGGACAACACGGTCGTCCTGTGCGGCGCGGTTGAGCGCGGCGGTGAGGAGCGGTTCGAAAGGTTGCGTAAAGTCCGCCGCCGCCCGGCCGTGGCGGGCTAGGAGGGCCTTATGCTTCGCCCGTAGCAACACGCCCCGGGGCCGGGGCTCCACCAGGGGCATCGCCGTGTCGAACCGTTCGAAAACCTTCCTCAACTGGGCCCAATAGGCAATCTCCCCGGGACCGGCCACGTAGGCTTGGACGGGAAAAAGATGCTGCTGCGCCACGCAGCGGAGCGCGGCGCTGGGTGAAAAGGCCTCGGGCCGGGTGTCCAGGAGGCCCATCATCTCCGCGGGCGAGAACGACGTCCCCTGGGCCGGTATCTGGAAGCGCTCTTCCTGGAAGAGCGCCTTATCCCGCGTCGTTCCCGTCTCCAAAAAGAAGTTGCACTCGGTCCGCCCTTTCCGCAGTTGAGGCGCGAAGCCCAGGCCCGCCAATTCGCCGGCCGCCGTGTTGACCAAGGCGGTGGTTTCCAGCGGCGCCTCAATCTCCTTGCGGAGCAGGGCCGCCGCGCGCCGCCGCGCTTCGGGAATGCGGGGCGAGAACAAGATCAGGCCCGTTCCACGGAAGAGACGGGCGAGAAGCCGGGTGTGCCATTCCGCTAGGGACGCTGATGCGTCCGCCGAGGCGTGGAGAAAGTCTCGTATCTCCCCCGCGCCGGATCCCTGGCGCGCATGCGCCGCCAGGCGGTCCACGAGCCGGTGGATGTGTTCGTCCAACGGAACCCGCGCCATGGGCAAGCCCGCAACGGGCTCGCGGGGTTCATACGTTAGCTGGAGGATATCGTCTTGATCCGTCAACAGATGAACGGACCGCGCTTCCTCGAAGTCATGATCATCGCTTGCGATCCAGAAGACAGGCGCGCAGGGCTGGCCGCTTCTCCGCGAGAGTTCCCGGGCGAGCTGTATCGCGCCGATGGCCTTGTACATCGTGTACATCGGCCCGCAGAAGAGGGCGGGTTGCTGGCCCGTCACCACGGCGTGGGCCGCCTCGGGGATTGGCGCGTCCGATCCGTGTTCCTGCTGAAAAGCCTCCAAAGCGGCGCGGAATTCTTCGTCCCAGACTGGCGCAGGTCCGGAAATCTCCGGAAATGTCCCGGGATCTCGCGCGAAAAAGGGGAGAACAGCCGGATCACCCCCCTCATAGGCCGCGGCGATGTCGATCATGACTGGGCGTCCAAGGTCCCCACGGCGATCATCCGGGGCCGTTCGAAGGAAAGCGAGTTGCCCTCATAGTCGCCATGCCATTCCTCAATGACCATGCCGTGGGCCGCGAACATGGCCGCAAACGCCTCCGGTTCGTACAGGCGGAGCGATTCGCCGTAGCGGCCGGTGCAGGTTCCGTGCTCGAAGACCCGGGTCTCCTTGTTGAGCCGCTGGTCGCGCTCATTGATCCACCGCCGCTCGTGAATCTCGTAGGCGCCGACGTGGCGGACGGAACGGGGACAGAGATGGCGGCGGGCGTGTTCCGCACAGAAGTAATCGACAAAGAAGCGGCCTCCCGGCTGCAAGGCGCTGGCCAGGCTCTGAACCGCGGCTTCGTTCTCGTCCTCGTCAAGGAAGTATCCAAAGCTCGTGAAGAAATTGGTCAGGAAGCCGAAGGCGCGGGAGAAAGGTAACGCGCGCATATCTCCCTGAACGAGTCCCGCCGACGGCGCCCTGCGCCGCGCGATGGCGAGCAGCTCCGGCGAAAAGTCCAACCCTGTCACCGAGGCCCGCCGGCTCAAGTGGTGGAGATGGCGGCCGTTCCCGCACCCGACGTCGAGGAGCCGCCCATCCGTCCGCAGGCGCAGCCGCGCCGCCGCGAATGCAGCTTCGGGCCCCGCTTCATCCACTGTCCGGTGGGCGTAGATGATGGGGTAGAGGGCTCCGAAGCTGCGTTCGAACCAGTCTGATGCTACGGCGCGGTGATCGGTCTCGGTCATGGGGTCTTATCTGTGGCGCGTGGCGCGGCCGCGTCCGGGAGGTTACATGGTCTCGCCGACGCGATGGAGTTTGAGGAGGTTTGTGCGCCCTCGCTTGCCCAAGGGCGTCGCGGCCACGATGATAACGAGATCGTCTTCCTGGGCGAGGTTTCCGTTCCGCAAGATGGAATCAACCATTTGCACCATCTCGTCGGTGGTGCGCACTTGCGCGCTCTTCACGGCGTCCACGCCCCAGACGAGGGCGCACCTGCGGCGCACGTCTTCGTTGAGCGTGATGGCCGTTATCTTCGTGGCGGGCCGGTACCGCGCCATCGCGTGGGCGGTGTATCCAGACTTCGTGAAGCATACGATGCGCTTCGCGTCCACGGTCTGCGTCATCCACGCCACGGCTTGCCCGATGGCGTTGCTGTAGAACCCTTGCCGGAGGCGCGCCCCGTCGTCGGGGGTCTCCCGCGTCCGCCGGGGCGCGAGGCGCATCGCCTCGTCCGCCCGGAGCGCCACCTTGTCCATCACTTCCACCGCGGCCAGCGGATACGCGCCCGTGGCCGTTTCGCCGGAGAGCATCACGGCGTCGGCGCCGTCGTAGATGGCGTTGGCGATGTCGGCCACCTCGGCGCGCGTGGGCCGGGAATTCGTGATCATGGATTCGAGCATCTGCGTGGCCGTAACGACGGGAATGCCCCGATCATTGCAGCGGCGGATCAAGTCCTTCTGAATCTGCGGGACCTCCTCGAGGTCAATCTCGACGCCCAGATCGCCTCGCGCCACCATCACCGCGTCGGTGTGGTTCAGAATGTCGTCGAATCGCTCATAGGCCTCCGGGCGCTCCACTTTCGCCACGATCATGGCTTGCCGGCCGAAGCGCTCCATGTGTTGCCGCAACACCTGCAAGTCGCCGGCGCTCCGGACGAAGGAGAGGGCGACCAGGTCAACGCCCAGTTTCAGGCCAAATTCCAGGTCCCGCACGTCCTTTTCCGTGAGGGACGGCGCCGATACGTGGACGCCGGGGAGATTGATGCCTTTGTTCTCGCCAAGCCATCCCCCGCGCAGGACGCGGCAATCCACGTTTGGCGGCGCCACGCTTTCGACGCCAAGCTCCAGGGCGCCGTCGGCGATCAGAATCAGGTTGCCCTCGCGGACGTCGTGGGGCAGGTTTTCGTACGTCGTCGAAATGCAGCGGGCGTCTCCAGGAACATCCTCGGTCGTGATCCGGATTGCGGCGCCGTTCTTCAGCTCCACGGCTTCGCCCCCGTTGAGCTTGCCGGTGCGGATCTTGGGTCCCTGCAAATCCATCATGACCGCCACGTTCTTGTCGAGCTCTTCAGCGGCCGCCCGGATGTGGCGAAAGGCCTCTTCATGGAACGCATAGGTCCCGTGGGAGAAGTTCAAGCGGGCCACGTTCATGCCCCGCTGGATCAATTCGCGTATGACGCCGGGATCCGCCGAGGCCGGGCCGATGGTGCAGATGATCTTTGTCCGCCGCATCCCCGGGACTCCTATTCCGCGAACTCGTTGTGAATGGCCCGGACGGCGCTCTCCAAGTCCCGCTCTTCCACGCCGATGATGATGTTGTTTTCGGAGGCCCCTTGGTCGAGCACCCGGAGGTTCACGCCCGCCCGCGCGCATGCGTTGCACAAGCGGGCGGCGACGCCGATATGGCCGGCCATGCCCATCCCCACCGTGGCGATAAGGGCGAGCCCCCCCGTCATGGAGACGGAGTCAGGCTCGCAGGTCTTTTCGATCCCCTTCACGATGGAGGCGCCATGATTCGCCAGTTCCGCGTCGTTCACGATGACGGATAACGTGTCGATGCTGCTGGGCATGTGCTCGAAGTTTACGCCGTGGTCCTCGAACACGGACAAAACGCGCCGGCCGAAACCGCGCTCCCGGTTCATCAGTGTCTTCTCGATGTTGAACATGGTGAAGCTGCGCTGTCCGGCAATGCCGCAGACGGGGGCCTTGGGCGTGCGCGCCGGAAGGATCATCGTGCCCGGATCAGAAGGCGCCTTCGTGTTCCGGATGTTGATGGGAATGCCCGGCTCGCGGACGGGGAAGATGGCCTCGTCGTGAAGCACATTCGCGCCCATGTACGCCAACTCCCGAAGCTCGCGGTAGGTGATCTCCTGAATGGGATGGGCGTTCGGGACGATGCGCGGATCGGCCATCCGGAATCCGGAAACGTCCGTCCAGTTTTCATACAAGACCGAGCCCGAAGCCCGGGCGGTGATGGCGCCCGTAATGTCGCTGCCGCCGCGGGAAAACGTCTTGACGCTTCCGTCGGGAAGGGAGCCATAGAACCCGGGCACGACGAAACGGCCCTCCCCGCGCAAGGCTTCGCCCAAGAGATCGTATGTAACGGGGTTGAGACGGCCTTCCTCGTCGAACTTGATGTAATGTACTGGATCGACCAACGTCGCGCCGAGAAGCTCAGCCATGAGCAGGCCGTTGAGGTATTCGCCGCGCGACGCCATGTAATCGGGGTTCTTGTGTTTTTCCGCGTCCGCCCGGATCTCCGCGAGACGCTCTCGAAGGTCGAGAGTTAAGCCGAGTTCTTGCGTCAATTCCTCGAACCGCTCGGCCACGATGCATTCGGGCTGCGTCGCGTCCAGTCCTTGCTGTACGAGGCTGTGCCACGTATAGAGGAGATCGGTGATCTTGATATCGCCGGAGTCGCGCTTTCCCGGCGCGGAAGGGACGACGTACCGGCGGTTGGGATCCGCGTTGACAATGGCGGCGGCTTCCCGGAGACACTGGGCGTCGGCCAGGGAAGTGCCGCCAAACTTGCAGGTAATGCTCCCCATGTAGTGCGTTGTCCTTTGTGGCTGTTCACGGATTCGCCAAAAGAACGGCGTAATCCAGGGTCGATGGTGGCGCGTTGCTCGGGATCGCCAGGGCTATCCTGGCAAGGCGTTGGATATGACGCGCAGAATGTCGTTGTACGTGACGAAGACCAGCAGCATCAGGATCAGCATGACGCCGATCATCTGCGTCCGCTCCCACACCTTTGGGCTCACGGGCTTGCGCCGTATGGCCTCCACCGCGACAAACACGAGTTGTCCGCCGTCTAGCACCGGAAGGGGAAGGAGGTTGAAGACACAGAGGTTGATGCTGATAAACGCCACGATCTCGAATAAGGGATACCAGCCCATCTGGGCCGCATCGGTGGTGACGTTATAGATCATGACGGGCCCGCCCAGTTCCCGCATGCTCACGTCTTGAGTCACGAGCAGGCGCACCGTGTGCACCACGCGCATCAGCGCCTGAGTCCCTTGCCGGAAAGCCTCGGGAACGATCTGGGCTGGCGGAACCCGGTGGAAGACCGTGCGCTGCCCGAAGGCGACGCCGATGTGGTTCACCGGCTCGATTTCGACGTTGACCGTCTCGAAGGTCTCCGCCCGGAGAAGGCCGAACCATACGGGAGGGCGGCGGACGGTGAAGGCCACCGTTTCCCCGGCCCGTTCGCGCTGAATGTCGGCGAGGCGCTGCGCCGTGGCGGGCTCGCCGTCTATCTCGACGATCTCGTCCCGTTCGAGCAGTCCATTCGTCTCGGCGTGGATCCGCGCCACGTCGAGAACGCGCGGCGTGGCCTCGGGGTCGGCGTCCGGGTCGAGGGTCAAGTTGGGGTGAGTGCGCACGCCGATGATGCGGCCCACGATCTCCGGTTCGATGACCGTTTCAATAACCTCTCCGCCGCGTTCCACTTCGAGGTCCACGGGTTGGCCGGGTTCGCCTTCCTCAAGCATGGCCATGAACGTGTTTCGGTCCACGGGCTCGCCGTTGGCGCGCAATATCACGTCGTTCGCTTCGAGGCCCGCGCGTTCCGCGGGCAGCCCTTCGAACACCTCGGCCACATAAGCCGCCTGGTAGGGCATCACGCCGAACCGCGGGTACTCCTCGTCCTCGTGAACGAGGGCCGGAGCCACACGGGACCGGTAACGCCGCCATTCGCCGCTCTCATCCATCCGCTCGATCTCGAACTCGATCTCGTTGCCGCCGGACAGGATGGCGCCGATGGCCACGTCGCGGATGTTTTCGACCCGTTCGCCGTCCATGGTGAGGATGCGGTCGCCCGTGCGCCAACCCACGGCGCTCGGCTCGCCGCTGAAGTCCACGCCGCCTTCGTCAACGGCGTAGAGGGGCGCGGTGGAAGCCACCGAGCCCTCTTCGATGTAGCCAATGCGGCTGTCGACTTGATGCTCCGGCACCTCCGCGCCAAAGCCGACCATGAAGCCGTAGATGCCGATGCCCAGGACCAGATTCATCAAGGGGCCGGCCAGCAGAACGATGGCCCGCTGCCATGGCGGCTTTGTGCTGAACCAGCGCTCCCGGGGCACATGGCCGTAGTCCTCGGTCTGTTCTTCCTCCGAGCGGGGCGCGTCTTCTTGGCCCGCCATCTTCACGTATCCGCCAATGGGCAGGGCGCCGATGCAGTAGTCCGTCTCGCCGTAGCGGAAACCGGCCACCCTGGGAGGCATGCCGAGACTGAAGCGGTCGACATAGACATTGCAGGCCTTGGCGGCGGCGAAGTGCCCCAACTCATGGAAGAAGATCAGGACGCCGAGCACGACAAGAAAGAGTAATATGTTAATGAGCATGTTGTTCTGTGTACTCCATACCGGATCCGGGGAAGCGCGTGGAGCGGTCCGGATGATTTCGCCGCCCCGCTATTGGCGGAAGCCGCCGTGGCGGCGCGTTAGTGGGCGTTTCTTGGGCCGGGGCGCTCTCGCCGGCGCGCGCGTTCAGCGCAAGGCCTTGCCGGTCTGGCGGCGAATGCGCTCCGCGGCGATGCGCCGCGCGGCGCGGTCCGATTCCAGGATGCTGTCGAGGGACGAATCCCCCGCGGTCAAGTCCGCCGCGTCCAATGTGTCCCGGACGACGCCGGCGATGGCCAGGAAAGGCAATGTGTTGTTGCAGAAGGCCTCCACGGCGGTTTCGTTGGCCGCGTTCAGGACGGCGGGCGCCGCGCCGCCGCTTCGCGCCGCGTCCATGGCCAAGCCGAGGCACGGAAACTCCGTGAAATCCGGCGCCGCGAAGGTCAGCTCCTTCATGGTGGTCAGATCCAGGCGCGCCATGGGGGCGTCCACCCGCTCCGGCCATGTCAGGGCGAAGAGGATAGGGAACTTCATGTCCGTCGGTCCCAGGTGCGCCAAGATGCTGCCGTCCGTGAACTCCACCAAGCTATGGATGATGCTTTGCGGGTGGATGACGACTTCTATTTTATCCAGCGGCAGGTTGAACAGCCACATGGCCTCGATGATTTCGAGGCCCTTGTTCATCAACGTGGCCGAATCCACACTGATTTTGTGGCCCATGTCCCATGTGGGATGCCGCACGGCCTCTTCCGGCCGGATGGTTTCCAGTTCAGCCCGGTCCCGCTTGTAGAAAGGCCCGCCGGAAGCCGTCAAGTGGATGCATTGCACGTCGCCGCGTTGATGGCCGTGAAGACACTGGTAGATGGCGTTGTGCTCGCTGTCCACGGGAACCACTTCCATGCCCTGGGCCCGGGCCG
>SLHB01000478.1 GCA_007136375.1 Candidatus Hydrogenedentota bacterium | reverse complement strand
GCGCCGACGTGAACGCCTTGCTCAATGTGGGCGAAGGCTACGTGAGGCCGCTCATGCACGCGCCGGGCTGCTCCGCCATTGGCGTGACGACGGGCCGGGCGAAGTTTCACTCCTCGTTTCTGGGCCGCGTTACGAAAGCGGCGGCGGAGGCGGGGGTGGACGCGCGCGAACTCATCTTGCGCCTGGGGGCCCGCGATCAGATCAATGCGCCGGAGCCGCTCGTGGCGCAACTGGCGGCGGAGTTGGCGGCGGAAGGCCCGCGCAGCCCCGTGCGCGTCGACATCGCCGCCGCCCCCGCGGAGACGCCCCGCGAGTTTGGCGCGCAAGTGCGGGAGCGCGCGCTGGAGCTTCGGGAAAAAGGCCGGAAACACGCCCTCCCCACCGTTCTGAATATCGTGGCGACACCTTACGAACTCACCCGCGTCTCGCCTTTCGTGGACGTGAACTACGGATGCGCCCTGTCAAACGTGATGTTGGCCGAGGCGGAGCGCCTACCAGAGGCCATCGGTCAGGCGGACGGCTTGATCGACTACATCCTGCTGGATCCAGGCCCCGGGCCCGTCCCCTGGGACGCCGCGCGCCACACCACGATTCTGACGTACCTGGACCACGAGATGTGGGCGCGCGCCGCGTTGACGCACTTAACGATCCTGTTTGGCGGCAGCGTCGCGGGGAAGCGCCTCGCCGTCACGGGGGTTCCCCCCTTGGCCTTCCGCGCCGCCCAGGATCTCGCGGAAAGCGGGGCGGAGACCGTCCTCGACGCGGCGGCCGCACAACCGGGCGCGCCCACGCCGGCGGGCATCCCGCTGGCCGCCCTCGCGGACGTGTTACCCGGCGTGGACGCGGCCGTGGCCCTGTCGCCCCGCCGCCACGCTATCCTGCCCGGCCATGTCGAGGCGATGCCCCAGGGGAGCCTGCTGTACGACGGGGGTATCGGCTCCATCGCGCGGGAAGCCATTCCCGCCGCCGAGCGGCGCGGCATCCGGGTCGTCCGTGTGGACATGCGGCCGAGCCTCGCCGCCACCGCCTTGGAGCGCATTGGCATGAAGAGGATCGTGGAACAGCACATGGGGCGCGCGGAGTGGAACGGCGTCGCCGTAGTGGCCGGGGGTCTCATCGGCCGTGAAGGCGATATCATCGTGGACAGCATTCATCGGCCGACGCGCGTGATCGGCGTCGCGGACGGGATGGGCGGCATCGTACGCCCGGAGCCCGGCGACCCCCGCGTCCACACCGTGCGCCAATCCATCGCCGTGCAATGCCTCGACCGCTGGGACGCGAGCGAGGGCTAGCGCCAACGCCGGGGAGACTTCGTGGCCGTCGAAATCGAACGCAAGTATCTCGTGAAGGACGACCGTTGGCGGGCCTCCGCCTCGCCAGGCGCGCCCATGCGCCAGGGCTACCTGGCCGTGACGGACCGGAGCGCCATCCGGGTGCGGCTCGAAGGCGGCGCGGCCCTTCTGAACATCAAGCAGGCGACCTTGGATATCCGCCGCGATGAGTTCGAGTATCCCATCCCCGCCGATGACGCGGAGAGTATCCTGACCGGCCTCTGCGTGGGCCACATCATCGAAAAGACCCGGTACGAAGTCGTCCACGAAGGATTCACTTGGGAAATCGACGTCTTTCACGGGGTGAACGAGGGCCTCACCGTGGCGGAGGTGGAGTTGGACGCGGAGGACGCCGCTCCGCCCTTGCCGCCGTGGGCGGGCGTGGAAGTGTCCCTGGACGCGCGGTATCTCAACGCGAACCTCGCGATCCATCCCTACCAGGAGTGGCCATGACCATGGCCCCTATCCGTCCAGCGTGGGGAATAGGACCGGCCGGCCGCGTGTAGCCATGGGTATGCGTGTCCAATCTCATAGGCGCTTCTCCCTTCCACACGCCGGGAGCCGGCGGCGATGAAGCCCTTGGCCTTCTTTCGCGGCAAGGACGCCACGCGGATCCTCCGGCGCGCCGCCCGTTGCGCGGCCGCGCCCGTGAGCCTGCATTACGTTTCCGAGGGATCGGAAGGACCGGCCGTAGCGGGCCACGGAGGGTGCGCCGCCTGCCACCACGTATCGAAGCAGGAAGCAGGCAAAGCCGCCTGCCGGAAATCCCGCGCCGCCGCGTCGGAAACGGCCGCCCGGCAAGGACGGGCCATTCCTTTTGTGTGCCACATGGGCTTTTCCTGCGTCTCGGCGCCCGCGCTGCCGTCGACCGATCCCGGTTTCGTGCTGACCTTCGGCCCGTATTGCCCCAGTGAAAGCGCGGAGCATCTCTGGGATCCCGTCCGGGAGGGGTGGGAACGCATTGGAGGACCGAGCCAGGGGGAGCCGCCCTTCACCCTCGGAGATATTCAGCTCGCACCGCCCGAAGCGCCGCCGCTTATCGCGGAATGGACCGCCGAATCCCTGGAGCAAGCCTTTGGCGCGGCCCATGGCCGGGAGATCCCAACGCGGGGCGCGGGCGGGGATGCGGACCTTGCAGGATCCCTCGACGAGCAAGGCCGCCACGCCATCCCCGAACCGGATCCCTATCAGGCCCGCTCCATCGCCGCGGCCTTCGCCGCCGGACGGACGGGCCAGGCCCGGCAACTCATCACCGCCGCCCTGGAGGAGACAGTCTCCGGCAAGCGCGTCCTCCTTGCCGTGCAACACGCCCGGGCTACGGCGCTCACCGCCTCGGTGACGGAAACGGCGGCCCGGGCGGGGATGGAGACCGAAGACGTAGCGCTGAACCTTGAGCAGTTGCCCGCGGGTTTGCGGACCTGTGAGACCGTGCGGGAAATCACGAACGCCGTAATCCGCGCGCTCCATCCGCTGGCGCGGCCATGGCCGCGGAGCAAGCGAAGCGGCGAGCCGAAGTTGGCCTTTCTCCGGGATCTCAACGATTTTGTCGCGGCCCGCCTCGCCGAAGGCGTCACCCTCGCCGAGGCCGCTGGCCACGTCGGCCTGCATCCAACGGCGATCACCCACCGGCTCCAGCGGAAGTTCGGTCTGTCCTTCAGCCAGTACGTGGGCCGGTTGCGCGTGGGTCAGGCCAAGGAACTGCTCCGGCGCACGGAACTGCCCGTACGCGAAGTCGCGGTCCGCGTCGGAGTTGACGATCCAAGCAACCTGGGTAAACTGTTTCGGAAATTCGAGGGCGTTTCCCCGAGCGAGTACCGGAAACGCCATGGGAGACGTCCATGAACCTAATCCAACGGCTGCGGCAGTGGTGGCTACAGGTGACCTGTCCCACCGAGTTCCTCTGCGACAACTGCAAGTACGATCATGGCGACGTATGCGCCCGGCCCGAACGGCCCAACGCGACGAAGTGTCCGGACTACCGTCCCCGGGGATAACGCCCTTGACCGTTCGTCAACCGCTCAGTATGCGAGGTTTGCCCAAGAAGTCGAGAATGGCGAACCACAGGGCCTCGATGGGATTGCGCGGCTCGATGGCGGCGCGGGGCGTGGTGATGTGCTTGACGTGTCTCATAGAGCAAAGCATCCTTCCGTAGTTGTGTAGTTGTGACCGCCAGTGAAGCTAGTCCACAGGCTCGGAGTTATCCTCACCCGGCGCGTCGGTGAATACAAAGTCCACGGCGCGCTGTTCGGTATCGGTTAGATTTGTCAGGATAGCCCCCCAAACACGGCGCTGCCGCTCGGCCTCGTCCTGATTCACAAAGCTAGGGGAAACGAAGACGATTTCGACTCGCCCATCCGGCGTGTCGAGGAACTCAATGGTGTCCTCCGGTCCACCTCCTCCGGCTTCCCGAAGGACCTTCTCGATGTTCTTTTTCAAATCCTCTGTTACCACGTCTAAGCGTCTCCAGCATGGTTTTGGCGTGCTTCATGCGCGCTGATCAAGGCGTCTCCGAGTTGCTGCACACTATTGTACCAGGACTCAACCACGCTCCGCCCCAACGATCTCGTTTTATGGTGACCTTTTCCTAGCTCATGATTGGCGTCCGCCTTATGTACAATGCGATGTCTACGGCTCGCCATAGCGCCAAGGTCGTTCCTGTGGGGATGCAGCAAGGACGCGGGAAAGCCTCGTTGCTCCAGCATATGCTCTATATGTCCCGGATGCGTGTAGTTCTTGTTCTCCGATTCAAGAATCCGAGCGTCCAATGCGTCACTGGCGAGGGTCTTGACACTTTTCCCTGTCTTCATTTGGATGAGCTCGTCGCAGGTTCTGTGACGGTAAGCTTCCAGATCGCTCAACCGAATGCTGTCCAGAACTTCCCTCGGGACGCGAGTGCGTGATAGTATCTCGAACCGGGACGCGCGCAAAGTCTCCCGGTCAATCATGCGCAGCAAGTCCTCCAGGGCCGCATATAACAATACGACCGCCGCCCGCAGGATATCAGAGCGCTCGACCGAGGCGCGGCCTTGGCTCGGGTAGTCCTTGAGGACCTCGTAGTTCTCGACGAGTCGTCGCACCCGTTGGAGGTTTTCCCGAAAGCCCGTTCGAATTTCCTCCGACGTCAAAAAACCGATTAACCTTTCCAGCCGAGAACGCGATTTTGTCGTTTTGAGTGGAATCTTCAACGAGGTTTGCCGCAGGGCTGATGCTCCGGGCGGCCTCGGCCCCAGCCGCTATATAGAGGGGGTCTATCCACCGTCTGCCCTCTACCGCACGGCGAGCAGGCACACGCCCAGGCGTTGCTCCAAAGCTTTCAACTCGTCGAGGACGGCGTCATCCAACGCGGCCGCTTCCAGGCCCAGGTCTTCCGCCGTCATCAGTTCGGGCGTTGGGGTATCCGCTTCCGTGAGGGCGACGACGCGCACGCCCTTCTCCGTCTCAAAGGCCGTCAGCGCTTCTACCGCCTCGGGATCCAATTCCGCGACAACAAACATGAGAAGACTCCTCGTTCTTGGCCCGTTGCTCCGGGATCTGTCCACCGTGAACACTACGCCGGTATCATATACCCGGAACGAACGGATCCCACGGGCGCATTCCCGGCGCTGGCGCGCAATAGCGCGAACACTGTGCTCCGGCGGTCAGCCGCGGCGCCGAACCCGCCATCCTGCCGCACCTTTTCCGAAAGCCCGCGGACGGTGGCTGGCCGTCCCAGGCCCGCGCTCAGGCTAGCCGGGGCGCCGCGGGCTGTGGTATTATCCGCGCGCTTTTCCCGTGAACATCTTGGAGCGTTGTGGAGGGCTTATGGCCAAAGGCATCACGAAGCGCGGCGACGACTATTCTCAATGGTATATCGACGTCATTCTCAAGAGCGACATGGCCGACTATTCGCCCGTGAAGGGCTGCATGGTCATCAAGCCCAATGGCTACGGCGTGTGGGAGAACATCCAGCGGGGGCTTGACCGGATGTTCAAGGAAACGGGCCACGTCAACGCCTACTTCCCCCTCCTGATCCCCGAGAGCTTCCTCAAGCGGGAGGCCGAGCACGTGGAGGGCTTCGCGCCGGAGTGCGCCGTCGTCACCCATGCGGGCGGCAAGGAGCTGGAGGAGCCCTTGGTCATCCGGCCCACGTCAGAGACCATCATCTGGGCCATGTACAAGGACTGGATCAGCTCCTACCGCGACTTGCCCATTCTCATCAACCAATGGGCGAACGTGTGCCGGTGGGAAATGCGGACGCGCCTGTTCCTGCGCACGACGGAATTCCTGTGGCAGGAGGGGCACACGGCCCACGCCACCCATGAGGACGCGGAGGAGGAATGCTTCCGCATGGTCCACGTCTACCGGGAGTTCGCGGAGAACTACCTGGCCATGCCCGTCATCGCGGGCCGAAAGACGGAGAAGGAGAAATTCGCCGGCGCCCTCCACACCTATTGCATCGAGGCCATGATGCAGGACGGCCGCGCCTTGCAGTCGGGCACGTCCCACCATCTCGGCGAGAACTTCGCCCGGGCCTTTGACGTCAAGTTTCAGGACCAGGACAAAGAGTTGAAGTACGCGCACGCCACCAGTTGGGGCGTGTCGACCCGGCTCATCGGCGGCATGGTGATGACCCACAGCGATGACAACGGTCTCGTCCTGCCGCCGCAACTCGCGCCGCTGCCCGTGGTCATCGTGCCTATCTGGCGGAGCGACGAGGAGCAGGAACTGGTGCTGGGCGCCATCCGCGATTTTACGGAAACCTGGGACAAACTCTTCTTCAAAGTGGACGATCGCGACCAATACAAGCCGGGATTCAAGTTCAATTACTGGGAAGTCCGGGGGGTCCCCGTCCGTATTGAGATCGGCCCGCGGGATTGCGCGAACGGCGAGGCCGTCGTGGTGCGGCGGGACACGGGGGAAAAGGTGACCATGTCGATTGACGGCAGCCTCCTGCCACGGGTCCAGGCCCTCCTTGAAGAGATCCAGCGCAACCTCTTCAACACGGCGAAGCAACGCCTCGACGATTGGACCTTTGACGTGGACCGCTTCGAGGAATACAAGGAGCGGGTTGGCGCGGGCGGCTTCTACCGCGTCCATTGGTGCGGCGACGGCGGCTGCGAGGACAAGCTCCAGGAGGAGACCCGGTCCACCATCCGCTGCATCCCCTTCGAGGCCGAAGCCGAGTCGGGCGCGTGTCTCGTGTGCGGCAAGCCTTCCGAACGCCGCGTAATCGCCGCGCAGGGTTACTGACGCGCATCCGCCCGGCCGTGGAGCCCCTTTCGAGCGTGGCCGCGACGCTCCGCATGCGCCGGAACAGGCCCATGGGCTATAATGCCGCCGTCATGACCGGCACGAGATCCATACCCGCGGAAGCGCGGGAGCGTCACGCCCAGTTGAAGGCGGAAATCGAGCGCCACAACCAGCTCTACTATGTGGAAGCCGCCCCGGAAATCTCCGACCGGGCCTTCGACCAACTCATGAGCGAGTTGGAGGCCCTGGAGGCGGAGCACCCCGATCTTGTCTCGCCCGATTCGCCCACCCAACGCGTTGGCGGCGAACCCGTGGAGGGCTTCGAGACGGTTGAGCACGCCGTCCCCATGCTCTCCATCGACAACACCTACAATCCGGAGGAGTTGCGGGCCTTCGACGGCCGGGTGCGCCGGGGATTGCCTCCGGGAGAGACGCCCAAGTACGTGGCCGAGTTGAAATTTGACGGCGTCGCCATCTCGCTGCAATACCGGGACGGAGTGTTCGTCCGCGCCGCCACGCGGGGCGACGGGACCCGGGGCGACGACGTGACGGCCAACGCGCGGACCATCCGCTCCGTGCCGCTCCGCTTGCTGGATTCGCCTCCGCCGCTGCTGGAGGCCCGGGGCGAGGTTCTCATGCGCCGGAGCGAGCTTCAGCGCATCAACGCGGAGCGGGAGGCCCGCGATGAGCCGCCCCTGGCGAATCCGCGGAACACCACGGCCGGCACGCTCAAGCTGCTGGATCCCCGGGAAGCCGCGAAACGCCGTCTCGACATTGTCACCTACGACGTGGCGGCCGTGGAGGGCGCGGCGCCGGGGTCTCACTGGCGGACGCTGGAGGCGTTGCGGGAATGCGGCTTGCCCACCAGCGGCCACGCGGAATGGTGCGAAGACATTGAAGAGGTGCTCGCCGTCTGCGCCAAATGGGAGCAGAAGCGGGCCGAGCTCGACTTCGAGACGGACGGCATGGTCGTCAAGGTGGACGCGGCCGAACACCGGCGTCATCTCGGCGCCACTTCGAAGGCGCCCCGCTGGGCCATCGCTTATAAGTTCCCCGCCCAGGTGGGCCGCACCAAGCTATTGAACATCGGGGTGCAGGTGGGCAAGAGCGGCGCCCTCACGCCCGTGGCGGAGATGGAGCCCGTGCCCTTGGCCGGGACCATTGTCCGCCGCGCCACCCTGCACAATTTTGAAGAACTCGATCGGAAGGACGTGCGCGTGGGCGACACGATAGAGGTCCAGAAGGCGGGAGACATCATTCCCCAGGTCCTGCGCCCCGTCCTGGAGTTGCGGCCGCCGGACGCCCAGCCCCATGCCCTGCCCACGGCCTGCCCCGTGTGCGGCGGCGAGGTGCGCAAGGATCCGGAGGGCGTGTTCATCCGCTGCCTCAACGTGGCCTGTCCCGCCCAGTTGAAGGAGCGCCTGGAGCATTTCGCCAGCCGGGGCGCCATGGATATTGAAGGCATGGGCCCCGCTCTCATCGAACAGTTGGTCGACAAGGAGCTGGTGACGGACATCGCCGGCGTGTACACCCTCGACACCAAGGCCCTGGAAAGCCTGGAGCGGATGGGCAAGAAGTCGGCGGCGAACTTGCTGGCGGCGTTGGAGGCCAGCAAGTCCCAGCCTCTCCGCCGCTTGCTCTTCGGCCTGGGCATTCGCCACGTGGGCAGCCACGTGGCCCGTTTACTCGCAAGCCGTTACGGAGACTTGGACGCGCTGATGGCGGCGCCGGCCGCGGAATTGGCGGAGATTCACGAGATCGGCGGCGCTTTGGCCCAAAGCGTCGTGGACTTCTTTGCGGATCCGCGGAACCGGGCGCTCATCGAGAAACTGCGCGCCCACGGCCTCAACTTCTCCGAACCTGGCGCTGGCCCGTCTGATGGACCGGACGATGGAGACGGCGCACAGCCTCTTGCGGGAAAGACCTTTGTGGTCACCGGCGCGCTCCAGCGGCACACCCGGGACGAGATTCACGAGCGCATCAAGGCCTTGGGGGGCCGGGCGAGCGGCAGCGTCAGCGGAAAGACGGACTACCTCGTGGCGGGCGAGAACGCGGGATCGAAGCGAGCCAAGGCCGAGGAGTTGGGCGTGACCATTTTGACCGAAGATGAGTTTGAAGCGATGGCTGGACCCGGTCCATGACGGAAACACGCATCCAGTGTCCCCGCGAGTTGAACCAGGAGACGGGCCGTCAACTCTTCGACGACGTCCACGCGAAGAAGATCAGCGGAAGTCTTGTCCTGGACCTCTCCGGCACGGAGTCCCTCGACTCCTTGGGCGCGGCTTGGCTCGTCGCTCTGGCGGATCTGGCCCGGGCCCGCAACGCCGGGTTCGAATGCGAGGGCCAACAGGGCCAAGTCGCGGACTACATCGGCCTCATCGGTCCCGGGCTGAACAGTGAAGCCGAGCCCCCCGCGGAGTCTCCGGGCGTCCTGGAGCAGGTGGGAGACACGTCGCTGTCCATCGTGGGCGAGGTGAAGGAGTTCTATCACTTCCTGGTGGACGCCGTCTACTGGACCGCCCTCGCGCCCCTGGAAGGCCGGGGTTTCCGGTGGAACTCCTTCATCGACGAGATCAACGAGATGGGCGCGCGGGCCCTCCGCATCACCTTCTTGATGAATTTCCTTCTGGGCCTCATCATCGCCATGCTGTCGGCCGTGCAGTTGGAGCAGTTTGGCGCGAGCATCTACGTGGCCGACCTCGTCATGATCGCATTCGCCCGCGAACTGGCCGCGATCATGACCGCCGTCGTCGTGTCCGCGCGGACAGGCGCCGCCATCGCCGCGGAGTTGGCCACCATGAAGGTGCAGGAGGAGATCGACGCGCTGAAGGGCATGGGGCTCAACGTGTCCCAGTTCCTTGTGGCGCCCAAGGTGCTCGCCCTGGCCCTGGTCTTGCCCATCCTGACTGGCCTGGGAATGATCGCCGGCGTGTTGGGCGGCAGCGTCTGGGGCCTTGTGGTCCTTGGATTTCAGAGCGACGTGTGGCTGAACCAAACCATGATGGCCGCCGACATGGGCGACATCTTCCAGGGCCTGTTCAAGGCGGTCATCTTCGCCATCATCATCGCCCTCGTCGGCTGTCACAACGGCCTGCGCGTCACCGGCGGCGCCCGGGGCGTGGGCTTGATGACCACCCGCGCCGTGGTCATGGACATCTTCTTTATCGTCTTCGTCGATATGATTTTCGCGGCGATCTTCTACTACGTGCTCTAGGTTCGCGGATCCCATGAGCGGCAATCACACCGAAAACGGCGCCATCATCCACGTCAAGGACCTCGTGGCCAAATACGGAGACACGACGGTGCTGGACCACGTCACGTTCGACGTGGCCCGGGGCAACATATTCGTCATCCTCGGCGCGAGCGGCTGCGGCAAGACGACGCTGCTCAAGCACATGACTGGATTGATTCCGGCCGCTTCGGGCGTCATCGAATACGGCGGCAAGAACATCGCCGGCATGGACGAGGAGGAGCTGGCCCTCATGCAACGGGGCATCGGCATCGCCTTCCAGTCCAGCGGCCTGTTCAACTCCATGACCGTGGGCGAAAACGTAGCCTTGCCCCTCGTGGAATACGGCGAAGTGGATCCGCGCCTCATCGATTCTATCGTGCGGCTGAAGCTGAGCCTCGTGGGCCTGGCCAACGCGCAACACAAGATGCCCGGAGAGTTGTCCGGCGGCATGCGCAAGCGCGCGGGCCTGGCGCGGGCCATCGCCCTGGATCCGCCCATCGTGTTCTTCGACGAGCCCTCCGCCGGGCTGGATCCCATCATGGCCTCGGGGTTGGACGAGCTCGTGCTGAATCTGAAGGCGCTGCTCGGCATCACCTTCGTTATCGTGACCCACGAACTCGACTCCATCCGCAAGGTTGCCGATCAAGTGCTTATGCTCGACAAGGGCGTGGTCATCTTCACCGGAACCGTCGAGGAGGCGGAGAACAGCGAACATGACCGGGTGCGCCAGTTCTTCGAGCGCCGTCCCGATGAATTCATGACGCAACGCAACATTTAAGGAGAGGTCCGCCGTGGCGACGCGCGCGCAAAAGACCAAAGTAGGGCTGTTCGTATTGACCAGCCTTGCCGTGCTCGTGGCGTGTGTCCTCATTATCATGGGGTACACGCAGGAGCGCTATATACCGTACTGGGTTGAGTTTGAGGAATCTATCCTCGGCCTCGGCGAAGGGGGCATGGTCGTGTACATGGGCGTGCCCGTCGGGACGGTCGACGAGATCTACGTCAGCAACACCGGAACGGCCCGGGTGCGCATCGCCGTGAGCGAGGAGACCGTGACCCTCCGCGAGGGCGTCACCGCCCAGCTCATGTTGTACAGCCTCGCCGCGGGCACCATGTGCGTGTCCCTGCAAGGAGGCGAGCCAGACCAGCCCCGGCTGCCGGCGGAGACGGAAATCCCGACACAGCGCTCCCTCGTGGAGGCGGTAAGCACGCAGGTCGAAGTCATTCTGGACGACGTGGGCCACATCGCGTCGGAGGTGCGCATGGCCTTGGAAGGCATGGAGGAAGGCGAGGTCACCGAGATCATGCGTGAATTCGGCGGCCTCCTCGTGGACACGCGGGAGACCATCCAGATCATCGGGTCGACCATCGAGGAACTCGAGGGAACCGCCCAGGAAAGCGTCGGCGACCTCCGCGAATTCGCCAGGGACCTTCGCGAACTGTCCAACGACGTGCGCGCGCTCATTCAAACGACGCAGCAACAAGTGGAGACCGTCGACATCGAATCCACGCAAGCGGGCCTCCTCGACGTCATGGAGAAGATCAGCGCCTTGACCGAAAATCTAAACAAGGCGACCGAGGACTTCGATGCGACGACCCGCGCCATCATGCACCAAACCGACAACGTCGAATTCAATCTGCGCGAAGGGCTGAACTCGCTCGGCGAGACCCTCGAGTCCATCCGCGCGCTGTCCGATTACCTCCAAGAAGACCCTGCCTCCCTCATCCGGGGCCGGG
>SLHB01000327.1 GCA_007136375.1 Candidatus Hydrogenedentota bacterium | reverse complement strand
GTTCAGACGGTCCAGGTATCCCTTCAAGACAACTGCGTTGTTGTGATCTTTATCCTTTGCCCCGTACAGCAATGTCACGGTTCCCGCGGCCGCCAACGCCCGCAATTGCTCCACGGCTTCCTGATTACCCGCCAGTTCCGCCTCGTACTGCCGCCGGAATTCCTTCCACTTCGCGGGATCGTGGCCGAACCATTTCCGCAGGGCCGCGCTGGGGGCAATGTCCTTCAGCCAGAGGTCCACGCGCGCCTGGTCCTTCGCAAGGCCGCGGGGCCATAGCCGATCGATCAAGACCCGGATTCCGTCGTTGGGACCTGGCGGATCGTAAACCCGTTTGATGTAGACGTGGGAGAGTTGTGTATCCGTCACAGGCGCTTACCTCAGAAGGCGGCGGCGGGCGCCCGCGCCGTTTACCGCGTCTCTCTTACGCTGTATCTTCATCGTCCATTGCTCCTCGCCTTCTATACTAATTTCCGGCAAGAAATTGTCTCAACGCTGTTGGCAGAGCAGACTCCCGCGGAAGAGATTTCACTTGATTACGCCAAGGCGATTCGCTAAGATAACCGCAGAGACGCGACGGCCGTTGCAAGACCGCAGGCCTGGCGGCGGCGTAATCGCGTGGCTTGAAGGATAGATTCATGTTTGACTGGCTCTATCAACCCTGGCCCTGGTACGTGGCCGGTCCGCTTATCGGCTTGTTTGTACCCTTGCTGTTCGTTTTCGGCAACAAACAATTCGGCATTTCCTCCAGCCTTCGGCACACCTGCGCCACCTTCGCGTCAAAGACCATTCCCTACTTCAATTATAGTTGGAAGCAAGAAGGCTTGTGGAACCTCCTGTTCGTGGGCGGGGTCGTCATTGGCGGATTCCTGGGCGGCTGGGTTTTCGCCAACCCCGAGCCCATCGCGCTATCCGCGGCGACCATCAGTGATTTGACGGCCCTCGGCGTGCGGGATTTCGAGGGGTTCCTCCCTGGCGACGTTTTCAGTTGGGGCAACGTGCTCACGTGGCGGGGGCTGTTAATCATGCTCGTGGGCGGATTCCTCGTCGGCTTTGGCGCCCGCTACGCTGACGGATGCACTTCCGGCCACGCCATCACCGGACTGTCGAACTTGCAGTTGGGTTCGCTGTTGGCCGTTGCCGGATTCTTTGCCGGCGGCTTGATCATCACGCACCTGATCTTCCCGCTCATCTTGTAAATGTACTGTAGGAGAGGGGGGCCGCCCGTTTAGCGTGCTGGCCGGAATTCGCGGCAATGCGGCAGCCACGTAACGGCTTCCGCGCGGCACGGGGGGGGGGCTTGTGGGAACAGGAGCAAGGAAGCGTCATGTTTGACTGGCTGTATCAACCCTGGCCCTGGTACGTGGCGGGGCCTGTTATCGGATTGTTTGTCCCCTTGTTGTTCATCGCGGGGAACAAGCAATTCGGCATATCGTCGAGTTTGCGTCACGCCTGCGCAAGTTTCGCGCCAAAATCCATCCCGCTCTTCAATTACGACTGGAAGCGAGAAGGCTTGTGGAACCTTTTGTTCGTGAGCGGGGTGTTTATCGGCGGGTTCCTGGGCGGTTGGGTTTTCGCCAACCCGGAGCCGATAGCGCTGTCCGCCGCCACGGTCCAAGATCTCGCCGCGCTGGGGATACAGGATTTTGAAGGGTTTCTCCCCGATGACATCTTTGCATGGGGCAACCTGCTCACGTGGCAGGGCCTGCTGATCATGCTTGGAGGCGGATTCCTTGTGGGCTTCGGCGCCCGCTACGCGGGTGGGTGCACCTCCGGCCACGCCATCACTGGTTTGTCGGATTTGCAGGCGGCCTCGCTTATGGCTGTTATCGGTTTCTTTGTTGGCGGGCTCATCGTCACGCACCTGGCGTACCCGTTCATTCTCTAAACGCATGGAAGATAGGGCCATGGCTCACGCAAAGTATGTGGTTTTCGGAATCCTGTTTGGATTTGTGCTCACCAAGGCCGAGGTGATCTCTTGGTTCCGCATCCAGGAGATGTTCCGCTTCCAGGCCTTTCACATGTACGGCGTCATCGGCGCAGCCATCGTGGTCGGGATGATCTCCGTGCAGATTATCAAGCGGTTCAACGTCAAGGATATCCACGGCGATCCCATCACGATTACGCCGAAGGATCCCAAACAGGTATACCGCTATTTGATTGGCGGCACGCTGTTTGGCTTCGGCTGGGCGCTGACCGGCGCGTGCCCGGGGCCGCTATTCGCCCTGTTGGGCAGCGGCCTGACCATCATGCTTGTGCCCATCGCGGGAGCGCTCGCCGGGACGTATGTCTACGGCCTCCTGCAACACAAGCTCCCTCATTGACGGCATATAATGCCGATTCAACTCATAGACAGAAATCAGGAGAACACGCTATGTTCTTCAAACAGGTCTTCGACCCCAAGATCGCGCAATACTCCTACGTAATCGGTTGCCAGGCCACCGGCGAAGCCGCGGTCATCGATCCGTTGCGCGACATCGATCAATACGACCGCATCGTCAAGGCGGAGGGGCTCCGCATCACGGCGGCCGCCGACACGCATATCCACGCGGACTACCTCTCGGGCCTCCGCGAGTTCGCGGAGCGCGGCGTCAAGGTCTACGCCTCCGGCGAGGGCGGCGAGGACTGGAAATACGAGTGGCTCATCGGCAGCGGCGCGTACGACTACCGGTTGCTAAAGGACGGGGACGTGTTTTCCATCGGCAAGGTCGAGATCAATGCGATTCACACGCCCGGCCACACGCCCGAGCACCTGACGTACGCCGTGACGGATCGCGGCGGCGGGGCCGATGAGCCCATGGGCATCGCCACGGGCGACTTCATCTTCGTGGGCGATGTTGGCCGTCCGGACCTCCTCGAATCCGCCGCGGGCCAGGCCGGCGTCATGGAGCCGTCGGCGCGGCTGCTCTACAAGACGGTGCGCTCGATCGAGGACCTGCCGGATTACATGCAAGTGTGG
>SLHB01000094.1 GCA_007136375.1 Candidatus Hydrogenedentota bacterium | reverse complement strand
CGCAGACGTCATACATATCAAGCGAGACCCCATGACCCTGGATGCAGTCGATATCGGCCGGCGTCAGGCCCGCGGTCTCCAGGGCCTGCCGGATAGCCCGGGCCAGAGCGGCGCCATCGCGGTCAAGGATCAATGGATTCACCGCTTCCGCCGCGGAACCGCAACCGGCCACCTCGGCGTAGATGGGCGCTCCGCGGGCCCGGGCGCGATCGGCCCGTTCGAGCACCAGCGCCACCGCGCCTTCGGAGAGCACGATGCCGTCGCGCTTCTCATCGAAAGGCCGCATGGCCTCGCTCGGAGCGTCGTTGCGCTTCGAGAGGATGCCCAATGAACAAGCGCTCGCGAAAGACATGGGGAAGATTGGCGCCTCGGTGGCGCCGGCGATGGCCGCGTCGGCCTCGCCGCTGCGAATCTGCCGCACGCCCCAGGCCAACACGTCCAGCCCCGTTGAACAACCGCTGGAGATGGTGATCGCCGGCCCGCGGAAACCACAATCAATGCTGACGTGCACCGTGCTTGAATGACCGGAAAATGCGGAGGAAGTAAACTTACTGACCCTGCGGTAACCCTTGGTTTCGTAGACTTGCGACTGTTCTTCCCAGATCTCATTGGGCGATCCAACGCTGGTGCCGAAACCGGTCGCCACCCGCTCGGGATCGTAGCCCGCGCTGGACAGTTCGGCGTCCTCGACGGCCAGACGCGTGCTCGCCACCGCCTGATGCACGTTGCGATGCCAATTGCGGATATCACGCTTGCGCATGAAGTCCTCGGCGTTGAAATCCCATAGCTCGCCGGCGATCTGACACGGCAACGCCGAGGCGTCAAAACGGGTTAGTGGGCCTATGCCCGACACGCCCGCCTCTAACGCGCTCCAAAATGCCCGGCGGCCCAGCCCGTTGGCGGCAAGCACGCCGACGCCGGTAATGACTATGGGCTCCGCGTTCATGATCAGTTCCCCACGGCGGTCCGCAATGCAGCGATGGATGGCGCCGCCATCGCAATCGGACCACGCGCGCGTTTGTTCACTTGCTCGACCAGCGCCGTGAGATCATCCGTGCTCCCCGTCAATAGCGCGCGCCAGAGGCCGCGCAGAAAATCGCGGGGCGAGTCCCGGAAACCGGCAAGGTGAGCGGTGAGCATAAGCCGTTCGCACATGTACGGCGCGTGCCCTTCCCGGCTGATTTCGGCCAACAGATGGGCCGCGTCGCCGGGATGGTGCGGGTCGAACAGGCGGCGGACGGCGGCGGACCATTGCCCCTGCCACCCTTCGCCAGAAAGAATCCGGTAGCGGCGCCACAGCGTCTCGGCGGCGAGGGGCCGGATGGGGGGCGGCGAGCCGCCTTCTTGTGTGATAGCAGAGTGAATCACGGCGCCGAGCGCGCCGCTGCGGCGCACCAGCCGCATGCTTTCGGCCCGGGTATGGGCGTCATCAGCGGCGTGTGGAAAGCGCAAGTGCACCGAGGAGAGCATGTCGAGGTCGCGCGCCCGCCGCAATAGCTTTTCGGCCGCGCTGACCGAATACGTCCGGCCGTAGACGTCTTCCGCAAGCCGTTGACTCCCCGTGGGGACCGACCATCCGAGCGCCACGGCGCCGGACTGAGCGAGCCGCAGAAGCGCGCCCGCCGTCATGTGTTCGGGCCTCAACCGCCACGCCGTACTCAGCGGCAAACCCCAATCACGCAGGATTACGGCCAGGGAGTTTATTGCTTCAGGATTGACGGCCCCGGCGCCAAAACAAAAGGCGCGAACGCCATGGGCCTGGTGAAGGGTTTCCACATTGCGTAATACGCGGCCCGCGGACTGCCAAGGATTGCCCGGGCGCCGCAGTGTGCCGATAGTAAACACGTTAAACTTGGTCCCACGCTCGGCCGCCGGATACAGCGCGGCCTCATAACATTCTCCGGAGCTCAAAACCAGCGAAGCGGGTTTATGGGTTTCGGCGGCGCCGCCCGCGCCGGGAAGGCGCACACTGGCGGGCCATCGATCCGGATTGGCGGGATGCCGGCAGACGGCGAGCAACGCGGCGTGCGCGTCGCCCCCGAGCACGCCGTCGAAAACCTCGTCATGCGCGCCGGGCCGGACGGCGGCCGCGTTGGACGCGTCGAGCAGCGCCACTGCGCCGGGTGCGCTCCGTTTCACCGCCCTAGCAATATAGCGGCACATCAGCGCGCCTTCTTGAGCCGACATGCGCAGACACACGACCCGCGGCGGACCTTGCGCCGCAAGATCCCGCGCCACATCAGCCGCAAGTACTTGCAAGCGCTGGCCTAACACACGGCTGGATCCGCCCATCCGGGACATCCAGTCCCGCCCGGTCCCCCCGTTTTCTCCGTTCAGCAGACGCGCGGCCCGTTCGCGCAACTCCGGCGGATACAGGCGCTCGAGTGAGGCGGGCGTCCCATAATCGAAGACCCGCGCGTCCACGCCCGCCGCCTGCAACTGACCGGCGAGAAGCGCCCAGTCGGCGTCCGGAAACAGACTGTCAACGCAAAACGGCGATGCCGGACAACTCACTAAGGCCAGTTGGGTGCCCATGGCGCAGTCTCCCCACATATTGAGGCTATCCGCGTTCCACCACAAGAGGTTGGCGTACAATATATAGTGGCATTACACAAGAACTATGGAACGCGCGCCCTACAATTTCGCAGAAATAATAGCAGCATCACAATATATATGCAACCATCAACGCTGGCTTACAATATGTAGTAACGGAATGAACCCAAACGCGGCGCTCCCACGGCTCAAATCCCGGCCACGCTCCTCCCCGGCTTGTGCGCTCACCCTGATATCTGAAAAGATTGACGGCGGCGAAATTTGGTATGGGGAGTACATGGTTGTGACGGAGCTAATCGCCGGCGCGGCAGTATCTGTGGTGGCCGGCTTGATAACGGGATGCACGGGATTCGGCATGGCGCTGGTCGGCGCGCCAGCGTTTATGTTGTTTCTGCCGCCGGCCAGCGT
>SLHB01000471.1 GCA_007136375.1 Candidatus Hydrogenedentota bacterium | reverse complement strand
GGCCATCGCTGATCCGGGTCCCGGAATGGATCGAAGATCCCCTAGGCGCGTATTACCTCTATTTCGCCCATCACCATGGCGGCTACATCCGGCTGGCCTATGCGGATCGGCTGGAAGGCCCCTGGAAGATCCACCATGGCGGGGTGTTGCCCATGGAAGACACGCCGGGCTACGAAGGCCGGCCCGGGGACCATGTGGCGAGTCCGGACGTCCACGTGGACCACGATGAGCGGCGCATCCGCATGTACTATCACCAGCCTACGCCGACGGACGGGCCCCAGGGCCAAGGGACATACGTCGCCGTATCGGACGATGGCCTCAATTTCGAGGCCCTGGACGAATACCTGGGATTGTTCTACTTCCGGGTCTTCGAGCGGGACGGCTGGCATTACGCCCTGGCCAAGTATTTCAATGACGGCGGCATTATGTACCGTTCCCGGGACGGGCTCACGGACTTTGAAGAGGGTCCGCGCATTCTGCCCCGCGTGCGCCACAAGGCCTTGTGGGAGCACGATGACAATCTATACGTCTTCTATTCCCGGGGCCACGACGAGCCCGAGCACATTCTGGTCTCACGGGTGACCAACCTCAACGACGATTGGCATGACTGGGAGTTTTCCGAGCCTCAGACGGTGCTGCGGCCTGAAAAGGATTTTGAAGGCGTGGACGAGCCGATCGAAGAGTCGAGCTTTGGCGCGACCTACGATTTCGTGCATGAACTCCGCGATCCCGCCATATACGAAGAGGACGGGCGGGTGTACCTGCTTTATTCAGCCGCCGGAGAGTGGTCCATCGCCATCGCGGAGATCTTCCTGGAGGAAGACTGAGGACGGGTCCGGGGCGCTTGCAACAGGTAACGCCTAGAATTGGGCGGGCGCGCCAGACGGGTCCGCTATCACGAGGAAGAACGGGAGGGGACACATGAAATCGTTGAAGCAGCTGCTGGCGGCGTTGGCCATTGTCGCGGCCCTTGTCTGGGGAGACGCTCCCGCCGCGGCGGAGCGGCCGAACGTGCTGTTCATCGCGGTGGACGACCTTCGCCCGGAGCTGGGCGCGTATAGCGAAGACCACATGGTCACGCCCCATATGGATCGCCTGGCCAGCGAGGGCAGGGCTTTTGAACGCCATTACGTCCAGGCGCCGAGCTGCGGCCCCTCCCGCTACGCGTTGCTCACGGGCATGCACCCCACGCCCGCGCACCCCGTGTCCTACGCGAACACGGCTTTCCGCCTCTACGAGGAGAGCGTGGGGCCGCTGTCCCTGCAGCAGCATTTCCGGGACCACGGATACCATACGACCCTCATCGGAAAAATAAGCCACACGCCCGACGGACGGCGGGGCGGACAGGATGTGCGGGAGAACCGGGAGGCGAACGAGCCCGAGGCGCCCGGGTGGGACGTCATGGACACGCCCACGGGCCAATGGAACGACGCGTGGAGCGCCTTCTTCGCCTACGCCTTCGGCGAGACGCGGACGCCCGGGGAGAGCCCGCCCGTGGAGGCCGCGGACGTGCAGGACCGGGGCTACCCCGACGCCTATCTCGCCGACGCGGCGATCGAGCATCTGGTGCGCCGCTACGCCAGCGATGAGCCCTTCTTCCTGGCGGTGGGGTTCTACAAACCCCATCTCCCCTTTAACGCGCCGAAGAAATACTGGGATCTCTACGATAGAGACGCCATCGACATCAGCGATGTGGACCCCTATGTCCGCACCGGCGGCGAGTTCTTTGGCAACTACGGGCACGAAGCCAGCGATACGGAAGACCCGGCCTACGTGCGCGAGCTCCGCCACGGCTACTACGCTTCGACAAGCTACGTGGACGCCCAAATCGGCCGCGTGCTCGAGGCCGTGGATAATCTTGGCATGAACGAGAACACCATCATCGTGCTTTGGAGCGACCACGGGTACCACCTGGGCGAACTGGGCTATTGGGGCAAACACACCCTCCACGAGCACTCCCTGCGCGTCCCCTTCATCATCCGCGCGCCGGACATGCCCCAGCCCGGCGCGTTCACCCGCGCCCTCACCGCCACGGTCGACATCTACCCGACCCTCGCCGAGCTTTGCGGCCTGCCCCTGCCGGACCATCTTGAGGGCGTCTCCATGGCGCCCCTCGTGGAGGATCCGTCCGCCGAAACCGTTGACCGCGTGTACGGCGGCTGGAGCCAAGGCGCGCAACACACCGTGCGCACGGACCGTTGGCGCCTCATCGAAAACAACGGCGAGGCGCGGCTCTACGACCACGACACAGACCCCGGCGAGCGGGAAGATGTGGCGGAAGAGCGCCCCGAAGTCGTGGAGCGGCTCCTCGAAAAACTCGCGGCCATGCCCGGCCAGCCTTGACGCCTGCGGTCCGGCCGGGCGCCTTCACTTGGCGAAGGCGTGGCCGGCGCTCTCGCGGCATGAATGCAACGAAGAAGGGACGCCCGGAGGCGCCCCTTCTTCCTGTCTCGTCGCCCGCCGTGGGGAGGGCGGGGCGGACTCAGACAATGGGCCGGCGTAGGCGGCCGAATAGCAGCGTTGCAATAAACAGCACAAGGAACACGCCAAATAGAATCTTGGCGGCCGTCGTCGCGACGCCCGCAACGCCGGTGAAGCCCAGCGCGGCGGCGACGAGAGCGACTATCAAGAACAACAGCGCCCAGTGAAGCATGGTTGATCCACTCCCTTGGTTGCCCGGCGTGGCGCCCCGCGCCGGCTCCAGCCCCATCGCGGCGGCGGTCCGGCGCACGAGAAACCCGCGGGTCTCCGGTCCGTCCGTGAACGCTTGGTCTACTTCGTGAGCCCCATGTCCCGGAGCTTCGCGCGGATCTCTTCCTTCGTCGTTCCGTACCGCTCTTGGATCCTGCCGACGAGGGCGTCCCAGTCTCCTTCGGCGTGTTTTAAGTCGTCGTCGGTGAGATCGCCCCAGGCGCGTTTCAATTCGCCCTTGATCCGGGTTAGCTCTCCTTCGAAAACATCCTTGTTCATG
>SLHB01000249.1 GCA_007136375.1 Candidatus Hydrogenedentota bacterium | reverse complement strand
TTTCACGGGTCTGGGCCAGCATGAATTCGCGGATCGGCCCGCTGGCCTCGACCACCGCCAGTTCCGCGCCCAATTCCTCCAAATCGCCGCCATCGTTCTCATAATCTTCGAGGTCGTTTCCCCAAAGCTCGATGCAGTCGTAGCCCGCCGCCATGGTGACCTCGATCTTCTCCCGGAAACCCGCGGGGCGTATGGTGCTCGTGTTCAGGCCCAGGGGCCACGGGCTCTCCCCGTCCTGATAGGGCAGCGCTTCCGTCTCGGCCTGCGCGGCGGCGCCAAGACTTCCCGCCGCGCACACTCCGGCGCCCGTCGCCGCGGCGGACTGGATAAATCTCCGACGTGTGATTCCATGACTCATGACTGGTTCCTCCGTTCAGTTGGCCGCAAAGTATCGACTGTCATGGCCGCTCCCCCGGCCGCTAGGCGCGCCACGGCGGCATTGTACCGTTTTCACCCCGGAAAGCACAGCCGGCGCCGGCGTGAATTCCGCTCCCCCGATCGCCCTCGTCGCGCCGGCATGCGAGGCTGCCTGCAAGGCGGGGTTCAGGAACTGTCGCTCCGCCAACGGCGTTCTTATCGGGCGATTCAGTAGCTCCGGGTTGTGTTGTAACCGCGTCCGGGCTATCATGCCGGGAGCATATTGGGAGCCGTGGCGCGATAGGGCCGCGGCGCGCGTAAACGAGAAACGGCAGGAGAACATTGCATGAGCGATCACCCTGGACCGCTAGATCCAAAGGAGAACGCGCCGCCCGAGGCCGGGCCCAGCCGCGGGATAGACCTGAGCCGGCGGCGGTTCCTGAAGCGCGGCGCCGTCACGGCGGGCGCCATCCTCGGCGCGGGCCCGATCGTGCGGAGCGCGCTTGGCGCGGAGTTGGTTCCCGGCGACGACGGCGAAGTGGTGGGCTACCTCGATACGCCTTATCTGCCCTGGGCGCCCGAATACCGCAAGCACGACCCCAACCGGCCTTGGCCCACCGACGTGACGCCGGGCGAGCCCTGTTGCCCGGACAACCCAGCCTTCGGCCCGCCGTCGGACGCCATCGTCCTTTTCGACGGCTCCAACATGGACGCGTGGGAGCCGAACGAGTGGGAGATTGAAAACGGCGAAGTAGTCGCCTACGAGGACGACATCACAACACTGGAGTCCTTCGGCGACTGCCAACTCCACCTGGAGTGGCAAGCGCCGGATCCCCCCCGCGGGAGCACGACAGACCGGGGCAACAGCGGCGTCTTCTTCATGAGCCGCTACGAGATCCAGATCTTCGATTCCTATACGGAGAAGATCTATCCCGATGGGATCGCCGGCGCCGTCTACGGCGAAACGCCGCCCATGGTCCACCCCATCCGTCCGCCTGGACAGTGGAATGTCTATGACATCACCTTCACCGCGCCCGTTTTCAACGGCGACGGCGATCTGGTGAGCCCGGCCCGGGTAACCATGCTATTCAACGGCGTGCTCGTGCATAACAACACGACTATTCACGGGCCCACGGACTGGCGGGAAATCTCCGAGTATTCGGCCCATCCGCCGGAGCAGCCCTTGCGTCTGCAAGAGCACGGCAACCCGGTGCGCTTCCGTAACATCTGGATCCGCCGCTTGAACCTGCGTAACAACAACGGATAGCCCTGCCGCCACAAACGAGCCGGGGAGCCCGCTCCGCACGGACAGTGCGGGAACGGTCTCCCCGGCACTCTTTAGGGCGTGGGGCCGCCGTCCGTAGGCGGCGGATACCTCTTGCCTTACTCCAGCTCCAGCGACGCCGCCGCCGGAGCCGCGAATTCCTGCCAGGCGCGTTCGGCCAGGTCCTCGTCGATTTCGCCGTCATGGACCAAGAAACGGTACCGGAACTGGTACTGATTGCCTGGCTCCAGAGTCCAGTCGCCAAGCTGCACCGGCGAATAGCAGAAGAACGACCCGCCGCTGTCCCAGATGCGCATGGGCTCGGGGAAGCGATCATTGTCCGGATGCACCATGATGACCACGGTGGCCGTCTGCCCGTCTTCGATCTCGCCGCTGTGGGCCGCCCACCGCGCCCGCTCCGTATGGCCGTCTGCCTTTGTATGGCCCTCACTGGTCAGGATGATGTGGTTGTCATCGGTCCATTCCGCCGCGCCGCGGAAGCCCAGGCCGCCATAGTGGTACTCCAACAACTCCAAGGGCGAATCCGTCGCGCATTCCTGCGTGGCCGTCAGGTCCCACTTCCACCAGCCCTCGTCCGGGCCGCCCGCGTTGTACGCGCGCACGTCCCAGGTTTCCTCCAACGCGGTCAGGCCCGGCGTCTGGGTGAGATCCACATGCTCGTGGCGGGCGATGAGATGGCCAAAAACCGGGCCGGACGTCACCGTCTCAAAACCCGCGAACTGGACCGTGCCCGTACCGCCGCCCAGGTTCCAAAAGTCGATCTCCCGGCCTTCAAACTCCGTCCGGGTCCACGGGAACCACACGCCCTTATGATGGTAATGATCCCCGGGAAAATCCTCCGTGACCAACAGCCCCGACGGACTATACACCGGGTGAATGTACCCGCTGCGGACAAAGAGCGGATTCACCCCTTCCGGAGGCAATACATGGAGATGGTTGTAATGAAAAATCGTCTGTCCGCCCAGACGCATCAGCAAGGATTGATCGTCGAACGTGACTTCTACCGCGCCGCCTTGCACGGGCAGCCCGTAGCTCAACGTAAACGCCCGGGTCTCTCCCGCTGGCGTCGCGCCATCGAGAATGAACCACAGCCGCGCGGGAGCGCCGTCACGGGCGGGCTCCACCTGATGCGGCACGGGCTCGCCATCCACCTCCTCCAGACGCAACGCCCGGTGGGTCTTCACGTCGTCCGGCAACGCCACGGAAACAGGGTGATCCACCCGATCGACATCGCCGCTCTCCACGGTGATCGTTCCAACGACGTCCGCCGCCGCCGGTCCCGCCATCGCCAGCACGCCCAACGCGGCGCAGACCGCGACCAACGGCGCCGCCAATCCTCTCATGAGATATC
>SLHB01000483.1 GCA_007136375.1 Candidatus Hydrogenedentota bacterium | reverse complement strand
GAACCTGTCATGTGTTGTATTCCCGGCGCCGCGGGATATATGTCAGTCTTCGGGCTTACTGATTCAGGTTAGCAACGCTCGCGCAAGAGTATCCGGGACGGCTCTCTGGAACGGGCGCCGGCCAATACATCCCGGAGCATACATGAGTAAAGACGACGAACGCACTGACAACGAAAATAGCGCTGATGGCCACGATTCCCCTGCTTTCGGGCGGTCATCGGACGATGATGCCCTTGCGGAACACGGGTTTCAGCAGGCCTTCGAGCAGGTAAGCGCCGCCGCGCAGACGCGAGAGGGGCGCTGGAAGTTCTGGGGCGTGCTGGCGGGCCTCGCGCTACTGGCCGGTTTCCTTTTCCAACAAGCGCCGCAGCCGGCGGATAAACCGGGCGCTTTGATGATCAACATTCGGTTGTGGGGGACCGGCGATCCGGATGCCGCCGCCTGGCGGACCATGGAGGAAGCCGAACCCATGGCGGAATCGATCTGGCCTATCAGCGGTAACGTAGAAATTCATGATGCTGACACAGGCGAAGTTCTGTGGAGCGGCGAAGCCGTAGAGTCGAAAGAGTTGGAATTGGACGGCCCGCCGGATCAACTTCGGGTCGTGGTGACTTCGGATGAATACGAATCCTTTGAAAGCGAGTTGCCAATTACGCCGGAAATGATGGCGGATGGGGTGGAGCTTGACGCTGTGTTGCTGATGGCGCCTTAGGCGCCGTGCGGATCACGGGCCAGGGTTCCACGTTAAGCCATCGGGAAACACCGTGGTAAAACGGAACTCCCCGCTACCGCCGTCCAGGGTGATCAGCTTGCCGCCCGGCGTGACGCGATCGGCGCCGTAGCCGCCATGGCCTGTCACCCGGCCATAAGCCAACACGACGCCTTCCTCCACGGTGTAGAAATCGTTGAGGTGGTCGTGGCCTACAAAACAGGCGCGGATATCCGCCGCCGCGCGGAGCCGGGGAAACAGTGAGCCGTCGTCGCCCCAGAATAGCACTTCTTCGAGGGCGATGCCCGTGTACCGCCCGTCCACGCGCGCCGTCTCATACGGTTTCAGGGGGATGTGAAAAAACAGCACGGCGGGGCGGTCCCGTCCGTCCCGCTGATTGCGCGCCCGGCTGGCCTCGTGTTCAAACCATGTCAGGTCTTCGGGCAGCAAGCATTCCGTATGGGAGTTGAGGAAATAGACGTCCCAGAGGACTGCGCCGCTGTTACGGTCTTGGATCTCGATGCGGTAATTGCCGCCGCCGTCTCCCCGCGGCGCTACGGCGTGGGGCGTGTCCGCGATGCGCTCCAAAGCGCGGGAGAGGTCGTCGCAGTAATCGTGGTTGCCCCAGGCGAAGGCCCACGGCAAGCCCAGATCGCCCAGAAGGTGGAGATCGCGCTCCATCCACGCGGGCGCCTCGGAGGGGTGGGCGTCGCCGCACCAGAGATCGCCGGTCACCGCCAGCAAGTCCGGTTCAAAGTGGCCGGCAAGCAGGCGAACGTCGCGCCAGGTGCGCCGGTTGGCTTCGCTGTCCACATCGGTGTGAAAATCCGTAAGCTGAAGAATGGAGAACGTCCCATCGCTTCCAGCCGTCATCACCGCGTGATTCGATTCAGCGGGCAAGTGTACGGGTTTGGGATGGCTCATTCCTGCGCTCCCGGCTCTTCGGCCAGGACGTAGAACGTGCCGGTGTGCCGGTCCCGGTTCGCGCCGGTGATGGTGATGGTCACGGGGTAGCGTCCGGCCTGGCGAAAGGTGTGCTCGACTTCCAGGCCGCGGATGGTCCGGCCTTCGCCAAATCGCCACTCGGCGCGGCGAATCGCTTTGCGCGGATCATAGGCCACGGCGTGTCCCGCGGGAAACGAGTCCCCGATCCTTACAGGCAGCCGGCCGGCGGGCGCCTGGACTATATCGAACACGCTAAAGGTCTCGGCCTTTCCTGCTTCGGTCCGCAACTCCTGGCCATCGGCTGTAATGCGGATGGGCCCGGCGCCGGTCAGCGCCTCGGCCACGGCTTTCATCGCTGGCCCTGCGACCTCGGGCATGGCATAGGCGAGGACAATGGCGTCGGCGCCGGTCAGTTCGGCCAGGCGATCCGGATATCCCAACAGAACGACGACGACCCGGGTTCCGCGCGCTTGCAAGGCTTGAATCAATTCGCGCTGACCGTCGGCCCGCTCATTGCCCGTGAATATGCAGATCGCGGTTTTCAGGGGCGCGCGCCGCGTCAAGCGCCGGATCTCGAAATCATGGATGGCCCCCGCATGACGGGCGGTCGTGATGGGTTGCTGCACCACATGCTTTACGTGGTCCTGCATGGCCTCGTATAGGTCTTCGACAGCGGTGACGCCGGTGACGCCGATAGGGGCTGAAGCTTCATCGGACAGGGGCAGCACGTTGCCCCGGTTCTGCACGACGGTGATAGCCCGGCGCTGGAGTTCATACGTTTCGGCGGCGTCCGTCCGGCGTTCCAGGCGGCGCGCGGCGCTCTCCCTTGGCAATTCACGCCGCCGGAGTCCTTGTTCGTCTTTAAGGCGCAACACGCGGCGTACGGCGCGGTTGATGACCGCTTCATCCATTTCGCCCTGTTCGACGGCGTGCGTAATGTGGTCCACGGCGCGCATTATGCGGTTGCCGCCGTCGCGCCAGAGGATCATGTCGGCCCCGGCTTCGAGGGCGTATTGAACGGCCCGGCTGGGATCATGCAGCCGGCCGATGTCGGCGGTATCCATGGGGCCGGCCAGGACGACGCCGTCAAAGCCCATCTTTTCGCGGAGCAGACCCGTAATGACGGGCTCGGAAAGACTAGCGGGACGATTGACGGGATCGATGGTGGGCGTCAACGTGTTGCCCACGTGAACCATACGGGCGCCGGCTTGAATCGCGCGGGCGTAGGCCATCAAGTCCTGGGTGGCCAGGGATGGTTCGGGGGTCATCAACACGGCGGGTTGCCGGGTGGTCCGGTTCGCGCCGCCGCCGGGGAATCCCATGGGGACCGCCACGATGTT
>SLHB01000402.1 GCA_007136375.1 Candidatus Hydrogenedentota bacterium | reverse complement strand
GGGCCGCGCGGCAAGGTCGGGAACACCTCCCGTGGCTGTCAGATATCAGAGCCCGAGGGCGGCGTTGATGACGCTTTGTATGTCCCCCGCGTCAACCCGGCCATTCTCGTTCACGTCCGGCGCGTAACCGCTGGGGACGCTGAGGCCGAGCGCCGCCCGAATGACAAGCTGGACGTCGATGGCGTCCACCTTTCCGTCGTTGTTGACATCGCCTCTGAGCGGGGCTGGAGCGGATTCCGGAAGGGACGGCGGCAGAACGGGCGCGGGCGGCGTGTCCGGCGGGTTCGGCGGGTCCGAGCCGGCGTCTGGGGGTTCGGGGCTGGGCAGTTCGCCGAAAGCGTCAAACAGGACGCCGTACTCGTCGAAGACGTCCATCCGGCGCTGGTCCCCTTGGATCGTAAGCATGACGAAATGCCGCCGCGCTTGGGCTTCGGCCAGATACCACGCATTGTCGGGATTGGGCTCCCGCGTGGCGACGCCCCACGCGCCGTCGCCCACGTAGACAATGCCGTTCGGATGGACAGCCCCATTCAGCATCGGTTGGGTCCGTTTATACAGGTGATCATGGGCCTCGAAGGCCACTTCCACGCCATAGGCTTCGAAGAGCGGAACCCAGTGGTCCCGCACGCGGTCGGACAATCCGTTCACAAAGGACCGGTGGGACGGGTAGGCAGGCACATGGTAGACCGGGAACAGATGAGGCACGTGTTGGCGCGCCTCCAGGACTTCTTCAAGCCATGCCTCTTGCCGGCCGTGTATGGGATTGCTGTGGTCGCTGTCGAGGATGACGAGACTCATGTAGTCGCCGAAATCCAGCACGTTGTAGCCTGGATGCCCGGGAAAAGCGAACAGCGCATAGAAGTACGGCGCCGCGCTGGATCTCCAAGCGTCCGATTCCTCGGCGTCTTCGTTCAGAAAGAAGTAACCCTCCCGGACTTCGTGGTTGCCGATGGCGGCGACGACGGGCACAACGCGCCCGTCCGGATGAATGAGCGTCTTTTTCAAGGCGTCGAAGAACTGAAATACACGGTGTACGTTGGACGCGCGCCCGCCGCAGTAGAAGATGTCGCCGGCCCAAAGGATGAAATCCGGATCGTGCTTCATGGCGGCGCGGTTGGTTCGCTCCAGCCATTCCTGTGAGTGCATGGTGTCGCCGCCCACGGCGACGCGGATGGGCTCGGCGGCCGTGGCGGGCATGGTCTTGAACCGAAACACCCGGGAGGTCACGTCGAACCGAAATTCGTACAGGGTTCCGGGCTTCAGCCCCGTCAATTCCGCCCGGTGGAGGACCCTGTCGGAATGGGGGTAGGCCCGGATCTCCCCGAACACCGTCCGCCACGGGACGGCTCCCAATTCCCGGTACTCCAAGCGGGAGGAACGCCGCTCCTTGGGCAGACTGTGCCAATCGATGGTCATGGTGGTGGTGGGATCTTGGCGCCACGTGAGCATTAGCGCGAGGGGGTCGTAGCCAGCTTGCTTCGCCTGTCCTCCAAACGATACAAGCGCCGCGCTCAGAACAAGGGCGGTGACACCAAACCGGTGGAACGAACTCAAGGCCATCACTCCCCGTCACCCGGAAAACCGGAACCCCGCTTCAATCCCCATGGCTGACCACAACGGCCTCCACGGTCTTCAAACGACCTATCGGCGGCCCCCTCGGCCGTCTTAAGACAAGGGAACGGAAACGGGATGGCCGCGCGGCTCGGCGATGACGCCCGCAAACGCCCGGGCGCCTTCGCCATCATCTTGATAGACGGGAAACGAAGAGAACTGTTCAAAGTTTTTGCGAGATTCGGCGGAGAGACAAAGAGGGCGGGCGAAGGCCTCACTCGCCGGGGACGGGAAGCACGTCCCGGACGTGGAGGGCGTCTCCATCGCCTCCGGAGGCATAATGGACAACGACAGCCATGCCTGGTTCGAATCGGGCGAACCCTTCCACGTCCGTGGCGAACGTAAACGTATACCGGGGAGCCGCGCCGCCGGGTTCTTCCTCGGGGCCAGCCGCTTCGACGGTGAGATGGTACACGGGCCTTCCCCTCTCGTCCCGGGTCATTTCCTTGTGGGTCACGACACCCGGCCCCTGCGCGGGAGCCTCGTGATCGCTGGCGAATCCGCCCAAGAGGAATTGGGCCAAGAAGATTAGCACGGAGAAGAGGAGAATGCCGCTGAAGATCATCAGAAGGGGTGGCGCGGGTTGATCCTCTCGCAACCGGGGCCGCGCCCCTGGGGCCTCTTCTCCCCAACGGATGCCCCGGGCCCGTTCACGGAACCCATCCCGTCCGTACTTCACTGGCATGACGCCCTTGCTCCTCTCCAACAGCACGGGAATGCTGAGCGCCGCGGCCCGCGCCTCACCGCCCTCTTTCGGCGGCGTCCGGCGGCGGATCGAGAACATGTTGACAGGCCATGGAGACTTATAGGATGATCGCTAGAATTTTCCATCCCTTGTTCCCAATCCCAGGCATTCTATCATGCGTATTGCCCTTGTTGGCGGCGGGCGCGTCGGGTTTCATCTGGCGCGCCTGCTAAGCATAGAGAACCACGACATTACGGTCATTGAGACGGACCGGAACGTGCTGGAGCAAATCGATTACGAGCTCGATGTCAGCACCGTTCGCGGGAACGCCGTCTCCGTGATCCTATTGCGCGAATCGGGCGTCGCGAACGCCGATCTCTTCATCTCCGCCACGGGCGACGATGAAATCAACCTCATTGCCGCCGCCACGGCGAAAGGGCTGGGCGCCAAGCAGGTGGTGGCGCGGGTCGACAATCCCATTTACATCGAATCTATCATATTATACGAAACGAGCCTAGGCATTGATTATATTCTCAGCCCCAACGCGCTGACCGCCGTGGAGATCGCGAAGTATATTGAGACGCCAGGCCTCGTGGCCACGGAAGACTTCGGGCGCGGCCTAATTCAAATGCGCCAAATCAAGATCGGGCGGCATCCCCTCCAAGGCAGCACTATCCGGGAGATGACTCTGCCCGATGGCGTGCTCATCGGCATGATCAGCCGCCGTGGCGAGTCCTTCGTGGCTCACGGCGGCTCGACGGTGGAGCCCGGCGACCTCGTTACCTGCATCGGAAAGCGGGAAGCCTTGGCCGGTGTACACAAGGTTTTGCAGGGCCAGGAGCCGAAAGCCGAGAAGATCGCCGTGATGGGCGGCGGCAACATCGGGTTCCACCTCGCCCAGATCATCGAGAACCGCTATCCCGTGGTGAAACTGTTCGACCGGGACTTGAAGCGCTGCAACTATTTGGCCGCCGAACTGCGCCATGCGAAGGTGGTGTGCCGCGACGCGACAACGCGCGTGGCCCTAGAACAGGAACACGTGGCCGGCGCCGACGCCTTTGTGGCCACAACCCGGGACGACGAGCACAATATCATGGCGGGGATCCTCGCCAAGGAGGTGGGCGCCCAGCGAACGATCGCGGTGGTCCACCAGCCGGACTTCGCCCCCCTGGTGGGCCGTCTCGGCATTGACCACGCGGTGACGCCCCGCGCGAGCTTCGCCAACCGCATTCTCAAGCTCGTCCACCAAGAGAAAATGTCGTCCTCCGCCACCATTGGCGACGGGCAGGTGCAACTGCTGGAGTTCACCGCGAACGGGCGATCGGCCATTACGGGCCGGCCCCTCCGCGAGGTCCGGTTGCCCCAGGAGGCTCTCGTCGCCGCGCTCATCCGCGGCAATGACGTCATCATTCCCTCCGGGAGCACGAGCGTGCAAGAAGGCGACGGCGTCATCCTCTTGGTGCGCGGCAACCAGCTCAACGCGGCGCTGCGGCTTTTTCAGCGATGAACTACCGTCTCATCGCAAGAATACTGGGCTATCTCGCCTTGGTGATCGCCCTTTTCATGTTGACCCCGATTCCATGGGCCCTGTACTTCGGCGAATACCTGGCGGTCCGGGCATTTCTGGCGTCGGCGTCGTTCTCCGCCTTGGCGGGCGCGTGTTTCCTATGGATCGGCTGGCGCGCCAAGCCGATCGTCATGCAACGGGAAGCCCTGGCCGGCGTGGGGTTGGGATGGTTGTTCGCGTCCGTGCTCGGCGGGTTGCCGTTTCTCTTCGGCAACGTGCTGGGCCCGGTGGACGCTTTCTTCGAGGGGGCCTCGGGCTTCACCACCACAGGGGCCACCGTGCTCAGCGATATCGAAGCCGCCCCCAAGAGCGCCCTCTTCTGGCGCAGCCTCATGCAATGGATCGGCGGCGGCGGGATCATCGTGCTTTTCTTGGCGGTGCTCCCCTACCTCGGCGCCGGCGGCAAGCAGATGTTCAAGTCCGAGGTGACCGGCCCCGATCCGCGCGCCCTGCAACCCCGGATCAAGGACAGCGCCATCCTGATCTACAAGATCTATCTCACGCTAACAGTTATTCAAACCGGCGCCTACATGATCGCGGGGCTCGATTTCTATAACGCCCTTTGCCACACCCTTTCCGGCCTGTCCACCGGCGGGTTTTCTCCCCAGCAGGCCAGCGTCGCCGCCTTCGACAGCCTCTCCGTGGAAATCATCACCATCGTGTTCATGATCCTCGGGGGCACCAGCTTCGCCTTGTACTTCGCCGTGCTCCGGGGACACTGGCTGGCCCCCTTCCGGGATACGGAGTGGCGGTTCTATATCGGCATTCTGGCGGGGTTCACCCTGCTCATCGCCGTCAGTCTAATGACCGGCCCGTCCCGGTTTGCCGAAACGATGGAAACGGCCGAAGCCGCCCACGAACCCTACGGCGCCGGGGAAGCCTTGCGCGCTGCCGGATTCCAGGTCGTCAGCATCATGACCAGCACGGGCTACGCCACCGACGATTACGACGGCTGGCCGGCCGCCTCGCGCATGCTGATGGTCCTGCTCATGTTCATAGGCGGATGCGCCGGATCAACGAGCGGCGGCGCGAAGGTCGTGCGCATCGTGCTCCTGTTCAAAATGGTCTTTCACCGGTTGGAACGGACCTTCCGCCCCAAGACGATCCGCGCGGTGCGCTTGAGCGGCGAGGTGGTCGAGGAGGAAGCCTTGCAGACCGTCTACGGGTTTCTCGGACTCTATTTTATCGCCACCGTCTTGGGTTGCGTCTTTCTATCCGCGCTGGGACTGCCCTTTGAAACAGCGGTCTCGGCCTGCTTCGCGACCATCAGCAACATCGGCCCCGGCCTGGAGATTGTTGGCCCCGCCCAGGACTTCAGCACGATTCCCGCGCCGGGCAAAGTGATGCTGACCCTGTACATGGTCCTGGGAAGGCTCGAGTTGTTCTCCATCGCCGTGTTCCTGATTCCGTCGTTCTGGCGGGTGCGGTAAGGAAAGACGCGCGCACGCCCATGGACGGGGCCCTAGCGCAAGCGAAGGCGGCGCGGCGCGCTAGGCTTTACGTTTCGTCACGAGGCGCCGATCCTTGGCGTAGCCTTCAAGGCGTTCGCGGAGGAGCTTGCGCCCCCGGTACAACCGGGACATGACCGTACCCAAGGGGCATTCCATGGCCTCCGCAATCTCCTTGTAGGACTTGTCTTCAAGGTCGGCCATGATAACAGCCTGCTTGAAGTCCTCGGGCAAGGCCTCGATGGCGAGTTTCACCTCGTCATCAAGGAGCTCGAACAACTCTTGGGAGGTGTATTCCTTGGGTTCGTACGGCACCTGCGGATCCGGCGCGGTGGTTTTCGCCGGCTCCGTGCCGGAGAGCTCCACGAAGGTGGGGCGCCGAACCTTGCGGCGGTACTCATTAATAAACGTATTACGCAGAATCGTCAAAAGCCACGCCTTGATGTACGTGCCCTCGGCGAACTTGTCGTGAAAACGTAACGCTTTCACCACCGTGTTCTGCGTCAAGTCCTCGGCGTCGGTGGCGTTCCGCGTCAATTTCAAGGCCACGGCGTAGAGCATGTCCATATGCTCCAGAATGAGTTCCTCGAACTCCGTGGACCGATTATCGTCGGATGAGCGCCGTTCTTCTGCCAAACCTATATTCCCAACGCGGCGGAGCCGCGGCGTTACCGGCATGCAAGGAGCCCCAAAACGGTATGAGGCACATATTCAGGTTGCCTAATGGTACCAATCCAGCCGCCACCTTATCAAAGACCGCTTCGGACGTCCCCGTTACAAGGGCCACAGGCGGTGTTCCATAATAGCGCGGCCCGCCGGTTGACCCGCGCGCTCGGGGAGGGTATCCTCCCGGCGTTTGGCGCTTCCCGCGCGACGGCCCCACAGGCGCCCGCAGACCTTCTAGAGTATAATTGTACCGTATTTCCCTGACGCGGCGAGCTCGCTTTCCACGTTCCAGGGCGCAACGCCCTATTCACAGTTACGCACACTTGGAGGAAACACGCGTTATGGCGGTTGAAGCGACAGCCCATGCCCGCGCGGGCTTGGTGGGCAACCCTTCTGATGGCTATTTTGGCAAAACGGTGAGTTTTATCATCAGAAACTTCACGGCGAAAGTCACCCTGTACGAACACCCGGAAGTCGAGATCGTGCCGAGCTTTCAGGACCGGTCCCGCTACAATTCCGTCCGCGACCTCGTGGAGGACGTGCGCGCTCAAGGATATTACGGCGGCATCCGGCTCATGAAGGCCGCTATTCGCAAATTTGTCGATTATTGCGACCGGGAGGGCATTGCGCTGCCGGATCGGAACTTCTCCATCCGCTATCGTTCGGACATCCCCCGCCGCGTGGGCCTTGCCGGGTCGAGCGCCTTGGTGACCGCGACGATTCGCTGCCTCATGGAGTTTTATGAGGTCGACATCCCCAAGCCCCTCCTCCCCAAACTGATTTTGAGCGTCGAAAACGAAGAACTGGGCATCTCCGCCGGACTCCAGGACCGGGTGATACAAGTCTACGAAGGCTGCGTCTTCATGGATTTCGACAAGGAGCACATGGAGACCCATGGTCACGGCCGCTACGAGGAGATCGATCCCGCCCTGCTGCCGCCCCTCTACGTCGCCTATCGCACCCGCCTTGGCGAGGGTTCGGAAGTGTTCCACAACAATATCCGCGAACGCTGGCTCAACGGAGACCCCGAGGTTGTTCAGGCCATGGCGGACTTCGCGGGCTACGCCCAGGAGGTGCGCGACCTGCTCGTGGCCGGGCGGGGCGCCGAAATCGGAGAATGGCTGGACCAGAACTTCAACCGGCGGCGCAGCCTGTTCAAAATTTCCCAGGACAACATCGACATGGTGGAGCGCGCCCGGTCAGTTGGAGCCAGCGCGAAGTTCGCCGGCTCCGGCGGCGCCATCATCGGGACCTACCACGGGGACGAGCAATACGAAGCGCTCATCAAGGCTTTCGAAGACACCGACACGGAGGTGTTCAAGCCCGACATTCTGGGCGCGCGCATCGCCCTGTAGCAAGACGCCCGGCCTCGAAGTCCTGGCCCCGTTTCAGACGAATCGCTTCATGTATTCGAGGCTTTTCGTGGCGATTGTCTCTGGTCCGTCGTCAAAATTGAAGACTTCCACCGAGACATAGCCGTCGTAGTCCACTTCCTTGAGCGCCTCGAAGATGGGCCCGAAGTCCACGTCGCCAAAGCCCGGCCCCTTGAGATTCGGGTCGTTGGCGTGGAAATGATCAAGGTAATGGGCGTACTGACGGATGACTTGGGGCCGATCGTCCGTCTCGGCCGTCATAGCCTTGACGTCAAGCAACAGATTGAGTTGCGGATGGTCAATCCGCTCGATCAAGTCCACCGTCTCCGCGGCGGACTTGCAGAAATTTGTCTCCTCGGGCGCGAGCGGCTCCATGCAAATCGTGACGTCCCGCTCTTCGCACACGGGCAAGGCCTCGCCCAAGACTTCCATGGCGTATTCGAGCCCTTGCTCCCGGTCCACGCCGGGCTTTAGGTTCCGCTGCTTGGGCGACCCGAAAACCATGACCTTGCCGCCCACATCTCCGCAGAAATGGGCCAGATCCTTGAGGTACTGCGCGGTCCGCTTCCGGACATCGGCGTCGGGATCCGTGAGATGAAACCCTTCCGTCTTCGCGAGAATCCAATGGATCCCCAGGATGTCCAGATCCGCGCCCGCGGCCCGTTTGACCACATCCTCGCGGACCGAGGCGGGAATGTCAGTAACGTACTGGGCCAGCGTGAACGGCGCGATCTCCAGGCCGTCGTACCCCGCCTCCTTTACGTAGCCGATTGTCCGCCCGATGTCGTTCCAGTCTTGAAAAATCTCGTTGCAGATGCCGAATTTCATGCTTCCCTCCCCACCTCTTCGGGTCCGCGGCCGGAATGACAGACATAGGCGTTGTTTCCGCCCGCGCGTTTCGCGCCGCAAAGTCGTGTGTCACGAATTAAATGGATATGGGGACCGAGCGCCCCTGCTGGCGCGCGTAGGCGCCCGGTTGAGGACCGTCTGCATGAACGCCCCTGCTGGCGCGCGTAGGCCCCATGCTCAATGTCAGGCCAGGCGGTCGTTTTATCCCTTGAACTGAATCGTCACCGAGAAACAGCAGGTGTTTCGTGCGCTCAACCTCGTTTCGAAGCTGTTCGAAAGGGCCGGTCAAACGATCCATGATCGACAGATCAGGGACAGCCCCTTCTCCCAGCGTAAGCGCCGCCTCAGGCCGAGGATGATACACGGATCTTGGACGCCACATCAAAGACCACGCCACCGGCTGAGCTCAGAGCGTGACGCGGCGGGCCCCCTCGATGTAATCCGGATCGATGGTGACGCCAAAGCCCGGCCCGGTGGGCGCCTGGATCACGCCATCCTCCGGGCGGAGCGAGGAGGTGTCGCTCTCGACCGGCACGCGGCTCTGGCCCTTGTATTCGTGGAATGGTCCGGGGTTGGGCATCGCCGCGTGATAGTGCAACAGGTCGATGAAGCCCGTGCCCCAGCCAGACATGTGCGGCTGTGTGATCAGACCCATGTGGTCAGCCATTCGTGCGACACGCATGCCGCGGATGTAGCCGCCGTAGTAGTGCAGGTCGGGCTGGACGATATCCGCACCGTGGTTCTGGATCATCCAGCGGAAACGCCAGGCGCTGAACTCCTGCTCGCCCCAAGCGATCGGGATATCCAAACCCTGCGTGCACTGCCGTGTCTCTTCGAGGTGATCGAAAGGCACAGGCTCTTCGAAGAAGCCGTAGTCGTACTCCTCTTGCAAGCGGCCGAGGCGGATCGCGTTGGGCACGTCGTAGGAACTATTGGCGTCGGTGTAGAGTGTAATGTCCGGCCCGAGCGCTTCGCGCGCCAGCGGGATCAGCGCCTCGCTGCGGCCGGGGATGGAGTCGGCGTTGCGGCTCATGCGGCCGCCGAGCTTGAACTTCACGGCCTTCGCCCCCGTGTCCTCGACCAGGCCCTGGAGGTGCTCGGCCTCCTCTTCCGGCGTGTTATGCCGGTGGCCGCTGGCGTAGTAGATCGGCATCTCGCTCTGGCGGACGCCGCCCAACAGTTGCGCGATCGACTTGCCGCTGACCTTGCCGAGCATGTCCAGGATCGCCATCTCGGCCGCCGCCACGCAGCACCAGAACAGCATGCCCTGATACTTGTAGCTGCTGCCATGGCGGTACAGATCCCATAGGCGCATCTCGAGGTCGCGTGCGTCACTGCCCTCGAAGAACGGCGCCACGCGGTGCAGGAACAGTGGATACGTCTCGTGAAAACGCCCGCTGCTGGTGACGGCGACGCCCTCCGCCCCGTCCGTCGATCGCACGCGCACCAACCACTCGCGATCCGCCTCGACGTGGAGCAGCTCCATCCCCTCGATCTCTACCGGATCGGTCAGATCGCCGACCTGGAGCACCGGCTCCGCCGCCACCCGGTCCAGCTCCTCGGTCTGCTCCGAAGGCATCATCAGCGGGTGTCCGCTCGCGGTGCCGGCCGCGAACGCGCCAGCCGTTCCCACTACCCCCGCCTGAAGGAATCGTCTCCGAGATACGCTCATTACGGGCCTCCGGTGAACAAGTCAGAAATTCGCCAAGCCACAATATGCCGATACCCGCCCGCCGGGTCAACCCTGCCGCCTTCCTTAGTGAGACTCGGCGTAGTCGGCCCGCACCGCCTCCAGCCAGTCCCGCATGACCTGCTCCTTCTCCTCCAGGATGGCGGGGCGCTGTTCCGCCAGGTCTTCCTGCTCCGCGGGATCGTTGACCAGGTCGTACAGTTCCAGCGTCCAGTCCTCCGGGTCCGGCCAGCTCCGCGCGTTCGGGCCGCCGTGGGCGGAGATCGCCTTGTAGCGTTGGCCGATCATGGCGATACGCCCGAAAAAGAGGAAGCCGATGGACTGCTTACGCTGAATCTCGCGATCCTCGAACAAGACCGGCATCAGGCTGACGCCATCCAACTCGGGCTCGCCCTCAAGGTCTATCTCAAGCAACGCGGCGATCGTGGGCAGGTAGTCGCTGGTGACCGCGGGGAAATGGGTCTTGCCGGGGGCGATCCTGCCCGGCCATTCGACGATGCCGGGCACGCGGACGCCGCCCTCGTAGAGATCACGCTTGCGGCCGCGCAAGGCGCCGGCCGAACCGGGGTGCGTGCTGTCCCCCTCTGGGCCGTTGTCGGAGGTGTACCAGATCATGGTGTCCTCGGCCACGTTCAGCTCGCGCAAGCGGCCCCGCAACCGGCCGATCTGCTCGTCCATCGCCTTGAGGCAGCCCCAGTAATGTTGGTGATAGGGATCCAGGTGCGCAAAGGGCTCGCGGTACTTCTCGCCGGCCACCACCGGGAGGTGGGGCTCGTGAAACCAGACGACCGCGAAGAACGGCGCCTCGCGTTCAACCGATTCGTCCACGAATTGGAGTACGCGATCCATCACGACCCGGGCGTTGGGGCCGTCCATGTTCTCCGTAACTTTCTCGCCCCGTTCGTTCCAGTAGTGCGTGCCATAATGGATTGCGTCATCCGGATCCTCCACCGGATCCCACCAGCGCTGCAGGTTGCCGGGGTGTTCGTCGAAGTCCAGCGGCCGGATGAGGGGATCGTAGGTGGGGACCTTCGCCTCGGTGGAGAACGCGACGTCAAAGTGGCGCTCCCAAGGCGGGGCGTAATGGGTCTCATCGCCGGGCCTGCCACGGTTGCTGTCCTCGACTTCGGTGGTCAGCGTGCCCAGATGCCACTTGCCGAAATGGCCGGTGCGGTAGCCCCGCTCCTTCAGGAGCCGCGCCAGATTCGGCGCATCCGCCCGCAACTGCCCGGCGTTGGCGTGCCATATGCCCTGCCGAAACGGATGGCGGCCCGTGAGCACACTGGCGCGCGTCGGGCTGCAGACCGGCGCGGCGGCGTAGAAGCGGTGAAACACCAGCCCTTGCTCGGCCATCTCGTCGAGCGCCGGGGTGATCGCGTCAGGGTGCCCCATGTAGCCCGCGTCGCCCCAGCCCTGGTCGTCCGACATGATCAGCACGATGTTGGGCGGGTTCGCCCCGGCTCCGCCGGCCATCGCCAGCACGAAAATGATCGCGAAAAGCCCACTGCATTGCCTGACAAACCGCATGACCAGCCTCCGGTGGCAAGCGCTGCCAATTTGCGTCCCTGTCGTCAAGGCTCCAGCGGCGGGCCTTGGTTCGCCCCCATGAGCCACAGGCTGAGTCTATGGAATCGTGTCCGCGGGCGCAACGTCCGGGTTGCTACGCTCGGATTTCCTCAATGGCGTCCAGTTCAAAGGGCGAATTGGTTGCTTCAGCTGTTGGATGAGTAACGTCCCACCCGATGTGGCTGCCGCACGGAGGAGCATTCCCCCTTGGAGGGGGATCAAGGGGGATG
>SLHB01000141.1 GCA_007136375.1 Candidatus Hydrogenedentota bacterium | reverse complement strand
GGTGATACTCGCGGACAGCACGATACGGCGCATGCTGAAGGAGGGCCAACTCTCCATTGAGCCGCTGGACCCCATGCAAGTGGGGCCCGCGTCCGTTGATCTGCGCCTGGGCGACGTCTTTCTCCAGCCGAAGGCGGCGAACGGCGTCTTTTCCATGTCCGAGCCCGTGGAGTACGAAGAGGTGCGCGGCGCGGAATACGTCGTGCCGGGCCATGGCTTCGTGCTCGCGACCACCCGGGAGATTGTCCGCCTGCCGGAGAACCTGACCGCCTTCGTGGAAGGGCGCAGCTCGGTGGGCCGTCTCGGCCTGTTTATCCAGAACGCCGGCTGGGTCGATCCCGGCTTCCACGGCGCCATCACTCTGGAGCTGTACAACGCCAACGCCGCCGCCATGCGCATCGAAGCGGGGCGGCGCATCTGTCAGCTCGTGCTGGCTCACGCCGACGGCGTGGTCGAGCGGCCCTACAAAGGGAAATACCAGGGGCAGCGGGAGACCACGGGCTCCCGGGCCTACATGGACGATGAGCTGAATCCTCCTCCGTCCGGATAAGGAACGCCTCCTCCGCCCCAGGGCGCCAATCAGGTCGCCGCCAGCGCCGCCGCCTCCTCCACCGAACCCGCTGGGGTCACCGCCGGCCCTTCTTTCGCGCGCCGGGCGATGCCCTGCAACACTTTGCCCGGTCCCACCTCAATGGCGTCCACCCCGGCGATCCGCTGCATGACCTGGGTCCATTTCACCGGCGCTGTCAGTTGCGTGCCAAGCAATTCGCGGATCCGGCCGGGATCGCCCTCTTCCAGGCCGGTTACCGACGAGATGAAGCGGATTTCAGGCTTATTGAAGCGGACATCTTGGAGCTCTTCGCGAAATCGTTCGGATGCCTGCCGCATGAACGGAGAGTGGAATGGGCCCGATACGGGCAGCCGGACGATGCGGCGGGCGCCCGCCGTCTTGAGGGAGGCCTCCGCCTGCTCCAGACCGGCGATGGATCCGGAGATGATGGTCTGCTGCGGTCCGTTGTAATTGGCGACGGCCACATCGGGCGGCAGGTGTTCGGCGATGGCGCCCGCCTCCAACCCCGTGACGGCGCTCATGCCGCCCTCGGGGACGCCTTCCGCCATGAGCCGGGCGCGCGCCCGCGTCAGGTGCAGCGCGTCGTCCAGGGCCAGCGTTCCCGCCACGGCCAACGCGGCGATTTCGCCCACGCTGTGGCCCGCGCATCCCGAAGGCGTGACGCCGTGGGCGCGGAGATGGGCGGCGATGGCGATGCCCACGGCCACGAGCGCTGGCTGGGCGTTCCGCGTGTCCTTCAACTCGTCGGCGGAGCCGCTGAAGAGCTTGTCCAGAAGGCCTGGGCCGAGCACCGCTTCCGCGCGGTCCAGCACGTTCTTGGCTTCCGGCGACTGCGCATAAAAGTCTTTACCCATGCCGGGGGTCTGGCTGCCCTGGCCTGGAAAGAGAAAGAACGCCACTTAGATTCCCCCGCCTGGTTGAAGTCCGTTCCCGTTGATGCGCGCCTCGGCGCTGCGGAGTTCGGCAATGCCCTCGCGGATGCGCTCGGTGATGGCCGACTCGGCGGCCCGGCATGCGCCGTCAACGGAATTGGCGATGCCTTGGGCCGTGCTGGACCCGTGAAGGATCACCACGATGCCGTTCACGCCCAAAAGGAGGCCGCCGGGATGTTCGTTTGGATCGATGGTGCGTTTGAGCCGCTTGAAGGCGCCCCGGCTAAGAAAAGCGCCCAGGGTGCTGGTCCAGGTGGACTTGAGTTCGCGGCGCACCAACTGGGTCATCAACGAGGCGACCGCCTCGCTCGTCTTGAGCACGACATTGCCCACGAAGCCGTCGCACACGACCACGTCGGCCACGCCCTCGTAGAGGGCCTTGGGCTCAACGTTGCCGATGAAATTGATGTGGCCGGCGTTGCTGAGGCTGCGATGGACCGCCTTGGCGAGTTCGTTGCCCTTGAGCTGCTCCTCGCCGATGTTCAACAGGCCGACCCGCGGATTCTCCACGCCGTAGGCGTGCTTGGAGTACACAAGGCCCATTTCCGCGAAATCGCACAAGTGCCGCGCGCTGCAATCCACATTCGCGCCGAGATCCAGCACCATGACCGGCTCGTACAATGTGGGGAGGCGTTGGGAGAGGGCGGAGCGGCCCACGCCCTTGATGGGGCCGAGAATCGTCCGCGCGCCCACCATCACGGCGCCCGTGTTGCCCGCGCTGATAATCGCGTCCGCTTCCCCTTGCTTCACAAGACGCTGGGCGACGAGCAACGAGGCCTGCTTCTTCTGGCGCACCGCCATCACCGGCGAATCGTGCATGGTGATGACCTCGGGCGCGTGCGCCACGGAGACGGCGCCCCGCTTGGGGTAAGCGGCCAGGGCTTCGTTCAAGGCCGCCTCATCGCCCACGAGGATGATTTCGCGGCCAGGGCGCTTGCTCGCCAGGACCGCGCCTTCCACCTCGGGCGCCGGGGCCCGGTCCGATCCCATCGCGTCTAGGGCTATTCGCATGAAAGGTTCCGGCGGCGCCGGCTTGGAGACGCCGGACCGTAAGGGTTAATGCCGCGGGTTGTGGTGGTTAGGCAAATGTGCACGGCGCTTCTCCCGGAACGGGCCGCCCCCATGCGCGGATGGCGCCCGTCAACGTCACGCGGCTGGATGCGCGGAGGCCGTCGGCGGCGGGCCATGAACCAGAAGCGGGCGGTCCTTCCGTCCTTCCCCGGGGCCGCCCGGGTTCACAATGGGGGAAGGGAGTGCGCGTGGGCGCCCACGGAGCGGAAGGATGAGGCTACGGGCCTGGACGGCCTTCGCCCATAGGAGACACAGGCCAGCCCCGGGCCGCGCGGAGAATGCGTCTGGGCTCCGCGCTAGTCTTCGTTCATGTTGATGACAAGGCGGTCCTTGTAGTGGCCGCACTTCGGGCACACACGGTGTGGCATGATGCGTTCGCCGCAGCTCATGCACTCGGTGAAGTTCCCCATGCGCAAGGCGTGATGGGCCCTGCGGGTGTTGCGCCGGGTC
>SLHB01000264.1 GCA_007136375.1 Candidatus Hydrogenedentota bacterium | reverse complement strand
TAAATGGTCGGGGAAGTGAGGTGGTGATGGGAGATTCGAGCCTGAAGGGGCAGGTTGGCAATTGGGTGTCGGCGGAGACCTTCTGGAATCGGGAGGATGAGGTCGAGCAGCTTCGGGAGTATCTGGAGGAGGGCCAGCACGTCATGATCACGGAAGACGGCATGGAGACGTTGGAGCAACAACTCGGCGTCGAAAACCTCTTCACGGATCACCTCGGCACGGTCCACATGGTCGAGCAAGCCCTGAAGGCCCACAACTTCTACAAGAAGGACGACGAGTACGTGGTCCGGAACGGCGAAGTGCTCATTGTGGACGAGTTCACCGGCCGAATTATGGAAGGCCGGCGTTTCTCGGATGGTTTGCATCAGGCGTTGGAGGCGAAGGAGCGCGTCCCCGTCAACTTCGAGATGCAGACCATCGCAAGCGTCACCTATCAGAACTTCTTCCGCTTGTATGACAAGATCGCGGGCATGACGGGCACGGCCATGACCGAGGGCCAAGAGTTTAGCCAGACCTACAACCTGGACGTGATCCAGGTGCCCACGAATCTCCCCCTTATCCGGGAGGACATGCCGGATCTCGTCTTTGCGACGGAGGACGGCAAGTTCAACTGGGTCCTCGACGAAATCCTCCGGATCCACGAGACCGGCCGCCCTGTCCTTGTCGGCACTGTCTCCATTGAGAAGTCGGAAAGGCTCGGCAATATGTTGGAGGAAGCGGGCGTCAAGGAGTATCAGATCCTGAACGCCAAGTACCACGAGAAGGAAGCCTCCATCATCGCGAACGCGGGCAAGCGCGGCGCCATCACCATCGCTACGAATATGGCCGGACGCGGCACGGACATCAAACTCGCCGAGGGCGTGCGCGAGCTGGGCGGACTGGCCATCGTCGGCACGGAGCGTCACGAGTCCCGCCGTATCGACAACCAGTTGCGGGGCCGGTCGGGGCGTCAGGGCGATCCCGGAACAACACAGTTTTTCGTCAGCCTGGAGGATGAGGTTGCGCGCCTCTTCGGCGGTGATCGGGTAAAGCGGCTCATCGATTGGTTTGGCAGCCAGCAGATGGACGACCAGCCCTTGGACCAGAGGATGGTCTCCCGGGCTATCGAAAAGGCGCAGCGCCAAGTCGAGGAACACAACTTCGAGATCCGCAAGCATCTTCTCAAGTATGACGACGTAATGAACAAACAGCGGCAGATCATTTACGCCATTCGCCGCGACGTCTTGGAAGACCGGGATCTCGACGAGCGCATTCACACCATGTTCGAGAATCTCGTGGGCGACATGGTCCATGAGTACGCGCCCGAGGATGAGCTTCCCGATGAATGGGACTTGGACGAACTGGAGCAGCGGTTCCGGCAGATCTTCGGTTTCGAGCCGCGCGTGGAAGCGCCAGAGGAAACAGCCCCCGGCGAAGGCGAGCCGTTGAACCTCGCGGAGGACCTCTATGAACAAGTCATGGAGGAATACAAGGGCCGGGAAACCGCTTTCGCGGAGGACATCAAGAAGGACCTGCTAGAACAATACGGCGAGCGCGTTGAACAGCTCAACTTCCAGAAGCTCGCCCGCCGCCGCATTCATAGCTGGGAGAAGATGGTGCTCCTGAAGGCCGTGGACGACAAGTGGATAGATCACTTGTACTCCATGGACTACCTTCGCGAGTCGGTCCGCCTCCGGGCCTATGGTCAGCGGGATCCGCTCATCGAATACAAGGCGGAAGCCTTCGACATGTTCGAGCAGATGATGAAGAACATCGACGAAACGGTCGTGCAGACCATGTTCCGTTTGACAGATCCGGAGCTGCGCAAGCACCGAAAGGCGAAGGCGCGGCAAGGCACGCTCAAGCAACAGGACGACCCCTTCGCCAACTTGGCTCAGTACACCTTCGCCGCCGCGCCGAAACAGCAAGACCGCAGCTTCGCGTCCTATGACACGAGCCGCTTCGCCCTGGCGGGGCAAACCGCCGGCGCCGGCTCGGGTCAAGAAACCGCCGCGCAAGGGGGCGGCGCCGCCGCAAAGACCGAGACCAAGAAGAAACCCGCTCCCGTGCGGGTGCAGCAACGGGCGAAGCCCAACGACCCCTGCCCCTGCGGCAGCGGGAAGAAATATAAGAAATGCTGCGGCGCTGTCCGGGACTAGGCCGGACATGCATGAATTCAATGTCCAATCGCGCCAACACTGCGAGTTCATCGTCATCGACCGGCACGTACAGGCCGCCGTGGACGCGTCTGGCGTTAAGGAGGGGGTGTGCGTGGTCTTTGTGCCCCACACCACGGCGGGCGTCACCATCAACGAAAACGCCGACCCGGATGTCGTCCGCGACATGGACCAAATCCTGGAGCACGCGGTCCCGTGGCGAGGCGGCTACGCCCATGCCGAAGGCAACTCCGCCGCCCACGTCAAGGCGAGTATGATGGGCTTCAGCCAGCAGGTGCTGATTCACCGGGGCAAGCTCGCCTTCGGGACGTGGCAATCCCTCTACTTTTGCGAGTTCGACGGCCCACGCACGAGGAAGGTGTGGGTGCGGATCCTGTCCGCGCCGTCATGAATCCGCCCCCTCCCCGCTTGGCCTTGCGATCGGCGCTCCCGCGGGCCGTGCTCCTCTGCTTGCTGGCCTGGTCCGCTGCTGGCGACAACGCGGAGCCGCCCGAAGACGCTGCGCGCGCCCACTGGCTCCCGGAAAGCCAGGGCGAGGTGCTTGACGCGATCGCCCACGGAGATCCCGTTCCGCCATGGCCCGGCCTCGCCGCCGAGCAGGAGCGCCGCGTGCGCGCGCGGGCGGAGACCTATTTGGAGCGGTACGAGACCGAGCACCAGCCCTATGGCCAGCACGCCGACCTCCTTTGGGAGGACTACGTCCGCGCGAACCTTCGCCGCTACGATCACCTTGGCGACAGCTCCACCTGGCTCGGCGTCCACCTGGCGGCCCTGGCTTACCGGTACGCTGAGACGGAATGCCCCGAGACGCTGGAGGCTATCCGGGAGATCACCCGGACGTATGACATGCTCATCCGGATATCGGGACG
>SLHB01000370.1 GCA_007136375.1 Candidatus Hydrogenedentota bacterium | reverse complement strand
CCGCCTGAAGCCGGGCGCTGCCGCGGCGCTCGTTGGAGAGGCGGAACGCCGCAACGCCACGTTACTGTCGGCGTGGCCCGGGTTGACTCTCGCGAGCCCATGGGAGGCGATCCTGATGCCCCTGCTCAACTTCACCGTGCTGACCCTGTTTCCAACGCCCCTCTCGTTTCGGCGGGACTTGCCGGCCTTGGGCCTCGCCCATGGGGCGTGCATTCTCGTCTCGCGGGCTGTTTACGAGGCCAACGGCGGCCATGGCGCGGTCCACGACGCCGTCTTCGAGGACACCGCCCTCGCGCGGCATTGGCGGCGGAGCGGGTCGCGGGGTTTGTGCTTGGACGGCCAAGACACGGTGGAAGTCCGCATGTACGACAGCTTTTCCGGAATATGGAATGGTTTTCAGAAGAATATTCACGCGGGTTTCGAGCGCGCCCTAAGTTTCTGGTTATTTCTGACGAGTCATGCGGCCTTTTTTGTCGCGCCGGTTGTGCTGGCCATCGTGTTGCCGTGGGGGCCCGCCAAAGCGTGGGCCGCGGCCGCCGTGCTGAACGGGTTGCTCGCCCGTTGGGCCTTGGCCCTACGGTTCCGCCAATCCAAGACCGCTGTATTGCTCCATCCCTTGGCGGAGTCGTTGCTCATCGCCCTGGGCCTGGCCGCGTGGTTGCGCCATGTCCTGGGGAAGGGCGTGGTCTGGAAAGGGCGCAGCTACCGGGCGGGGAAAGGGGCGAAGGCGTGAGAGGCGGGCGGCGTCAGCGCGCGGTGATCATCGGCGGCGGCTTGGGCGGCCTAGCGCTGGCGTTGCGCCTAGCGGCGCGGGGCATGGCGGTGACGGTCTGCGAGCGGAGCGGGCGGCTCGGCGGCAAGATGAACCGGCTGGAGCGCGACGGCTTCTCCTTCGACACGGGCCCGTCCCTCATTACCATGCCCCATGTATTCGAGGGACTCTTTGCGTCGGTGGGCGAGACGTTGTCCGACCATCTCGAACTCATGCCCGTGCGCCCCCTGGCGGAGTATGTGTACCCGGACGGAACCCGTTTCGCCCATGGTGGCGCGCTGCCGGACTGGATCGACACGCTCCGCCGCTTGGAGCCCCGCGACGTGGACGGGTTCTTCCGTTACGTGCGCCTGGGCGCGCGGATGTTCGCCCTATCCGAATCCACGTTTCTTCGGCGGCCGCTGGGCGCGCCGCCGGACCGCGCCGCCCTCGCCGCCATGGCCCGCATGCCGTGGCGCCATGCCTGGGGCAATTACGCCCGCGCCGTTGGCGCCCATTTCAAGAGCCCGTACCTGGTCCAGTTATACAACCGTTATCCCACCTACGTCGGCTCGTCTCCCTACGAAGCCCCGGCCATGCTCGCCGTCATCCCGTATCTAGAGTACGCCTTCGGCGGCTGGCACGTTTCCGGCGGCCTGTACCGCATCGTCGAAGCGCTCACGGCCCTGGGCGCGGCCCGGGGCGTGACATTCCGCACGGACGCGGAAGTGACGCGCATCCGTGTCGCCAACGGGCGCGTCGCCGGCGTGGGGCTCGCGGGGGGAGAGGAGCTAGACGCCGATGTGTGTGTTATGAACGGCGATCCGAGCATGGCGCCCGCCTTGCTCGGTGGAGCGGCGGGATCCACGCTGCGCCCGCGGGACCGATCCCTGTCCGGCCTGGTGTTCTTGGTGGGCCTTAACCGGCGCGTGGAGGGGTGGGGGCATCATACCGTTTTCTTTTCGGAAGACTATCCCCGTGAGTTCGGGAGCCTTTTCCGCGAGCGTCGATTCCCCGAAGACCCGACCGTGTACGTCAACATGCCCACGCGCAGCGATCCCAGGCTGGCGCCGCCGGGTTGCGAGACCTTGTTCATCATGGCCAACGCGCCCCCGGACGCCGAAGAAGCGTGGGACGCGGCGGCCACGGCCAAGGCGCGGGAGCAAGTTTTCGCCCGGCTCCGCGCCGGGGGCTTTCCCGATCTAGACGACGCGGCGGTGGAGGAAGTCTGGACTCCCGGGGACTTCGCCGAACGCTACGCCATGCCCGGGGGCGCCATCTACGGCGCCCACAGCCACGGGTGGCGCCGCGCGTTTTTTCGGCCGCCCAACAAGGATCGGCGCGTGGAAGGGTTGTATTACACGGGAGGCGGCAGCCATCCCGGAGGAGGAACGCCCACGGTGCTCATTTCCGCCCGGATAACCAGCGAGTTGATCCTGCGGCATGAAACGTCTTAGGACCCTTGCCCACGGGTGCGCCGTCCTTTACGTCTTCCTGTGGATCGGCGGCATGATTTCCTACGCCTTGGAGGGCGGCCCGCCAGACGCGCTGGCGTCCGCCGTTGTGCTGCTCTACGCGCCGCCCGGCGCGCGGCTTCCCCTCGTTCTTGCCGGGTTGATAGGGTACGCCGCCGAGGTTCCCGGCACGCATCTCGGCGTTCCCTTCGGGCATTACATCTACACGGAGGTCCTGTTTCCCCATCTATTCAGCGTGCCGCTGGTCCTCGTGTGCGCATGGCTCATCCTCATCGCGTACGTGTGGGACATGCTCCGGCCCTTGGGGTGGCCCCGGATCGCCGCCGCTTTGGCGGGCGCCGCGTGGATGACCGCGATTGACGGCGTCATCGATCCCCTGGCGGGCGGGCCCTTGAATTATTGGGAGTGGGAGGGAACCGGCCCGTACCATGGCATCCCTTGGACGAATTTTCTGGGCTGGTTCGCCGTGAGTTTCGTGATCTTTCTGGCGATTCCCGCGCCGGACCGGGCCAATCCCGCCGCCCGCTTGGTGGGGTGCAGCGTCATTGTGTTCTTCGGCGTTATCGCCGCCGCCGAGGCACTCGCCGGCCCCATCACCGTGGCGGCGCTGCTGGCCGCGCTCCATGGCGTCTGGATCTACGCCGAACGACGGTGTTCCCGCCCCCCGCGCGCCTATTCGTCGAAGTATTCGTCGGACGGGTCCAACGGGGGATAGACCACGTTGATGATCTCCAGCGCGCCCCGGGCGGCGTGGCGCGTGTACGGGGGAATCATGACCACGTCTCCGGGCTTGACCGGCACGACGTCTTCATCCAACTCCAGTTCCCCTTCGCCTTCGAGAATGATGTAGTACTCGGTTGTGTCTTTGTGGTAGTGCTTGCGCGCGTCCGCGGCGATCGTGACGCGATGGACGCCGAGAAGGGTGTCGTCGTCGCGGCTGAACATGCGCCGCGCCACTCCGCAGGGGCAGTCGACGGCGGGTGTGGATGCGAGCCGCCGTACTTGGTATTGGCGCCGTTGCGTATGGGGCATGGGTTCCTCCTTGCTTCGGGTCTTCGCGCGCCCGCTTCGGACTCCATTGTGGCGCCTCCGCCGTCCGGCTGGCAACGCCTGGTTCCGCCCAGTCTATGGGAGGCGTACTTGACGCGCCGGCGGACGCCGCCACGGCTTCAGACATGTGCGTGGCGTGCGCGATGTCTTGTCCAACTTGACAAAAGCGTGTGCGTTTTGTACCGTTTGAAATCGCGCGAGACCACCCATAGGCCACTCCGAGGCTGTCCATTGGGGCGTAGGATTCCGCTGAAGTTCGGTCGTGCGCCCGTTCATGACCGGGTGTTTCCAGGAGGCCGTCCGAATCTGGGCTCTAGACGCGCGCAAGAGCCGGACCGTTGGCATTTCCGTTCGCGAAACCGGGCTGAACGGCTCTGTCCAACGGCTGCCTAGAGGTCACTGAACACGAGGCTGTATATGAACCACCTTCCATCCCTTCGGCTCCACTTTGTCCTCCCTCTGTTGTGCGTCGGCGGTATCGGACTGTTCGGGTGTGGTGACTCCACCGAACCTGTGGAAATCCGGGAGACCCGGGTTACCAACCGGCCCACCCCCTTGCCGCCGCCAGAGATGCCGACTTCCGAGCGTCTGGGCTTCGTGCCCCGGGAGCAAGCCCAGGCCCAGGCAGGCGCCGGCCACGATCATGATCACGCCCACGGGGGCGGCCAGGATCATGCCCACGATCACGGCATGGAGCCCGCCCCGGCCCCCGCTCCGGCTTCGTTCGAATGGGACGCGCCGGAAGAGTGGGAGACGCTGCCGCCGACCCAGTTCCGGGTGGCCAACTTCGCCTTTGGTCCGGACGGCGAGGGCGAATGCTACATGACCGTCTTGCCCGGCGACGGGGGCGGCCTCGCCGGGAATGTGAATCGCTGGCGGGACCAGATGGGCCTTGAGCCCCTGAGTCCACAGGACCTGGCGGAGCTTCCACGCATCACCATGCTGGGCGAGGAAGCGGTTCAAGTCTACATGGAGGGGACGTATACCGGCATGGCGGGCGATCGGCATGACCCCGGGTACGCCTTGGCGGGCGTCTTGAAAGTCTCGCCGTCCCAATCCGTGTTTATCAAGATGACCGGGCCCGCCGAGCAAGTGGAAGCCGAGCGGGAGAACCTGGAAGCCTTTGCCCGCTCCGTGGAGGGCGCCGGCGGAGCGGCTCCCGCCGCGGGAGATTCTCTCGCGGAAGGCGGAGACATGCCGATGGACGACATTCACGCGCCCTTCCTGCAACAGCAGGGGGAAGCGGGCGTTGAGCCGCCCTTCGCCGGACAGCTTCCCCAGGCCGAAGCGCCCAGCGGCGCCGGCCCCTCCGAGTTGGTGGATCTCCGGACGGCCGCGCCCAGCGCGCTGGCGTGGGACATCCCCGAAGGATGGGAGGAAGGGCCGGATAGGCCCATGCGCGACGCCAACTTCGCGCATCCCGAGTCCGAAGAATGGGAGTGTTACCTCACCGTATTGCCCGGGCCCGCGGGCGGCGCGGAGGCGAACATCAACCGCTGGCGCGATCAGATGGGGCACGCCTTCTTCGAGCCCCACGAGCTCGCCGCGCTGCCATCCATTACCATTCTGGGCGAGACGGGAACCATGGTGGAGATGACTGGCGACTACACGGGGCTTTCCGGGCCCACGGTGTATGACGCGCGGTTGATAGGAGCGGTCGCGGAGTTTCCAGAGTACAGCGTGTTCGTCAAGATGACCGGACCGGATGCGCTGGTGGAGAGGGAGCGCGAAGCCTTCGAGGCGTTTTGCGCGAGCTTGCGGTTCGAGGAATGATGCGTACTTTTTTTGCGCGGACGTTCGATTTCTTGGCCTCCTACGGGTTGGCCTGTGTCCTCTTCCTGTTTCTCTTGCTCCTGACGTTTCTGGGCACGTTGGAACAGGTGGACTATGGCATCTACGAAGTGCAGCAGCGCTACTTCGAGAGCCTCATTGTGTTCCCCATCCTAGGAGTCATACCCATTCCCCTGCCGGGAGGGTATCTTGTCTTGTCCCTGCTGTTCGTGAATCTCCTTTGCGGCGGCATCATTCGCGTCCGCAAGGACTGGCGGCGCGTCGGGGTGGTTATCGGCCATTTCGGGATTCTCTTTCTCCTATTCGGCGGATTCATCGAGTACCAATTCTCGACGGGCGGCCACCTGACCTTGTACGAAGGCCAACATTCCGACGAGTTCGAGAGCTACGTCGAGTATGAGATCGCCATCTACGAGGAGAATGACGGCGGCGAGACGCGGGAGTGGCTCATCCCCGGGGAAAAGTTCACCCACTTGACGCCGCAACAGTCGCGGCGCTTCCAAGGCGGTGAATTGCCTTTCGACCTCGTGCTCCACGGATACCGGCTCAACACGGAGCCGCGCCATATCTCCGCGGCCATGGGACAGCCGTCCGCCCCTGTCGTGGACGAGTTCTACTTGACGTCGTTGCCGCGGGAGCCGGAGCTGGAGCTGAACATCGCCGGCGCGTATGTCACCGTGGAGGAGAATCCCTCCGGCGAGACCCACGAGGGGCTCCTATGGGCGGTGTCTCAGTATCCTTACGCCTTCACCGCCTCGGATGGCACGCGTTATGCCATCGAACTCCGTAAGAAGCGGTTTCCCTTGCCCTTTGATGTGACCCTCAACAAGTTCACGAGGGAGCTGCACCCCCGCACGGAGATGGCGGCCTATTTCTCTAGTGACATCACCAAAGTGCAGGATGGCGTCTCTCAGGAGATTCACATCGCCATGAACGAACCTCTGCGGCATGAAGGGTATACCCTGTACCAGGCTTCATGGGGACCTCAGGACGCCGGGCCCAACGATCCGCTCTTCTCGACTTTCGCCGTGGTGCGGAATCCCGCCGACCAGATTCCCTTGTGGGCGTGCATCGTCATCACCTTGGGACTCACGATTCACTTCAGCATCAAGCTCACGAACTACCTGCGGGCGCAAAGCAAGAGGGCAGCACAATGACCTGGCCGCGTGGCGTTTTCGTACTGATTCTAACTCTGGGCGCGTTGGGTTTGGCTCTGCCCGCGGCGGACGCGGGCGCCCAAGGCCCTGGCCCTGTCGCCATGCCGGACGAATGGGATCCCGAAATCCTGGACACCCTCGCCAAGCTTCCCATTCAGGACGGCGGCCGGATCAAGCCCCTCAATACCTACGCCCGTTTCGCATTGTTGCGAATCAACGGCTCCCTCCGGTTTGAGAACCCCATGGCCGGTTCGCCCAGCTTCATGGACCGGATCCGTGGCCGAAGCAACCGGATGGAGCCCATTGAATGGCTCGCGGCGTGTCTCTTCTATCCCGAGGCGGCCCGGCATTTCCCCCATTTCGTCGTGCCGGACAGCAGCATCCTCGACGCCATCGGCGTCGCCCGCGATGACCGGGGCCGCCGCGGGCATTACTCCTATCATGAGCTCCGCGAGGGCCGGGAGCGGCTCTTCAACCTGGCCCAGCAGATCCAGGAGAAGCCCCAGGAGCAATGGTCGGGCATCGAGCGGCAGATCATGCATCTGACCAGCAACGTGCACACCTTCGAAATGATCACCCATTTCTTCGACTTCGCCCGCATGGACTACAGCATCGACGGCAGCGGCGGGCTCCGCATGATCTATGACGAGACCGATAACAACTACGCGGATGTCCTCGCCCGGCTGCCCCTCGTCGCGGAGCTGTTCAACATGCTTGAAGACGAGGGAGACACCGTCGACGAAGAGCGGCGCGAGGCCGAGAGCAACGCCGTTCTGGCCCTTATGCAGGACCTCGACATCGCGTCTCGCAACTCCGCGGGGCTGGCCATTCTCCCGCCGGCGGGCATTCTAGCGGATCACCGGGAGTGGCTTACGCCGGCGGACATGTCCATCCTGGTGCTTCAAGCGCCTGAACCGGTGGAGGAGCAGTTGGAGCTGTTGGCCGCCTTGGAGCCTCTGCCCGGGTTGCTGGGCGATAACGAGGCCTTTAAGGCGCAGCTCCAAGAGTTTCACGAAAAAGCCGCGGCTGTCGCCGGGGAACGGGGTGAATACGAAAAAGTGCCCAGCGAGGTCGGCTACTACAACGCGAATCTGTTGGGCTGGAGCCTCTCTCTTTACGTGCTGAGTTTCATCGTCGTGGCCATACTTTGGTTCTGGCCGATGAACCGCCCCTTGAACGTGGGCGCCTTCGTCGCCGTGGCCGTTCCCACGATTCTGCTCGCGGCCGCTATCACCTGGCGCTGCCTCATCCGGGGGCGTCCGCCCGTGACGACCTTGTACGAGACCATCCTCTTCATCACGGCCGTGGCTGTCGCGGTGGTGCTGGTGACGGAGTACATTAACAAGCAGAAGATAGCCATCTCCTGCGGCGCGTTCCTTGGCGCATTGGGCATGTTCCTCGCCAACCGCTACGAGGCCAGGGAGGGCGTGGACACCATGCCAAACCTTATGGCCGTGCTGGACACCAACTTCTGGCTGGCCACCCATGTGGTGGTTGTCACCATTGGCTACGCCGCCCATCTCGTGGCCGCGGCTATCGCGCATGTGTACATATTCGGAAAGCTTTTCGGATATAAGAGCGGCGACAAGCCCTTCTACCGGTCCATGACCCGCATGGTTTATGGCGCCATCTGCTTTGGGCTGGTCTTCGCCGTGGCGGGCACGGTGCTTGGCGGCATTTGGGCCAACGACAGTTGGGGACGCTTCTGGGGTTGGGATCCCAAGGAGAACGGGGCCCTGATGATCGTGCTGTGGTCCTTGTTCATGCTCCACGCCCGGATGGGCGGGTACCTGCGGGACTTCGGCCTCAATATCGCCGCGATTGTGAGCGGCATGACGGTGGCCTTCGCCTGGTGGGGCGTGAACCTCATGGGCGTTGGCCTCCACAGTTACGGCTTTACTTCGGGTGTGTTTGGCGCCCTCCTTACGTACTACGTGATCCAGATCTTCGTGATCATGTGCGGCGGCGTCGCGTGGTTGAAGGATCAGGGCTTCGTGTCCTTCACCGCCGCCCGCAACGCGCCCGCGAACGTGGAGACGTCCGCCAACCCAGGCAAGTAAGCAATAGCGGGAAGGGCGCGCGTCCGCGGGTCTAGGGGACCATGCGCCGCGGATGCGCGCCCTTTTCGTAGTCAGCCCCGGGGGACACGGGGGGCGTCCAAGGGGAGAAATCCATCATTTCAGGGGGAATCACCCGTCCCGGCGTGGGCCGGCCTCGAGCCTTATTCGGGGCCGGGACCGGCCGGTCATTCAGTTTTCAGGTCACGGCGCGGATCCCGGAGGTTTCCTTGTCGGCTTAAAACATTTATAATATGGTTATGTTTATGGTGATTTTCGGCCGAAAGCCGCGTGAATAGATCCCAAAGGGAAAGCATACCGCCATGAATTGGGAAGCCTGGTTCACCCTGGCTGTGTTGGTCCTCGTGTTCACGTCCCTCGTCAAGAACCTGGGCCCGCCGGATATGGTCCTTCTCGGCGGGACAGTGCTCGTGGCCTTGGTGGGCGTCATCACGCCAGAACAGGCCTTCAGCGGGTTCGTGAATCCCGGCGTCTTGACCGTCGCGGCCTTATTCGTCGTCGCCGCTGCGGTCCGGGAAACGGGCGCCTTGGACACCATTGGGCACTGGTTCTTGGGCGGCGCGAAGACCGAGCGCGGGGTCATGGCCCGCATGGCGGGCACGGTGACGATCCTGTCCGCGTTCCTCAACAACACCCCTATTGTGGCCATGATGATTCCGGTCATCGGGGGCTGGTGCAAGAAGCATGAGATCTCCCCCTCCCGCCTCCTCATTCCCTTGTCCTACATGGCCATTCTGGGCGGCACCTGCACGCTTATAGGGACCAGCACGAACCTCGTCGTGAGCGGCATGATGACCGAGGCCGCCGAGCGGAATCCAGAGCTCAGCGAGCACCTCCAGCCCATCGGCATGTTCGAGCTGACCATGCTGGGCTTGCCCTACGCCCTGGTGGGCTGCGCCTATTTGTTCCTGATTGGGCCGCGGCTCTTGCCAAACCGCAAGGACCTCATCGAACGGCTCGGCGAGTCGTTCCGGGAATACCTCGTGGAGATGCAGGTGGAGGAGGGCTGCCGTCTGGCGGGGCAGGGCGTTGAAGAGGCCGGACTCCGCCACCTTCCGGGCTTGTTCCTCATCGAAATCGTGCGCAACGGCGAAATCATCGCCCCCGTCGGGCCCCGGGAGATCATCAAGGCCGGCGACGTGCTCACTTTTACCGGCGCGGTAAACACCATCGTCGACCTAGAGCGCATCCCCGGATTGGTGCCCGTGGCCGACGAAGCCTATGAGAACCGGGTGGCGGCCCGGCGCAGCCGGATGCTTTGCGAGGCCGTCATCTCGCCCACGTCGCCCCTTGTCGGCCAAAGCATCCGGGACGCGAATTTCCGCGCTATGTACAACGCCGCCGTTGTGGCGGTGCATCGGGGCGGCCATCGGCTCACGGGTCGGATTGGCGACATCGTGCTGCGCAACGGCGACACTCTGCTGCTACAGACGGGCGCGAACTTCGCCCGGGCGCACCGGAACAACCCAGACTTCATCCTGGTCACGGGCGTGGAAGATTCGCGGCCGCCGCGCACGGAGCGGGCGCTTCTGTCCGTGGGGCTGCTTGGCCTGTTCATCGTGTTGATCTCCACGGGCGTCTTGCCCACGCACCTGGCCGCGTTCCTAGTAGGCGGACTGATGATCATCAGCCGCTGCGTGTCCCCCGCCGTGGCCCGGCAAAGCCTGGATTGGCAGACGCTGGTGACCATCGGAGCGGCCTTCGGGCTGGGCCGCGCCCTGGACGAGTCCGGCGCCGCCGGGGTCATTGCCGGCTTCATTGTGGACCACGCCGGTATTCTCGGGCCTGTCGCCGTCCTGGCGCTTATCTACATCCTCACGAGCATGTTTACCGAGACCGTGACCAACAACGCCGCGGCGGCGCTCATGCTGCCCTTCGCCATCGCCACCGCCGCGCAGCCGGGCTTCGATGTGAGCCCCCGGCCCTTCGCCATCGCCATCGCCTTTGCGGCGTCCGCGAGCTTCGTGACGCCCATTGGCTATCAAACCAACCTCATGGTCTATGGGCCCGGTGGATATCGGTTCAGCGACTTCATCAAATTAGGTCTCCCGCTCAACATCATCCTTTTCGCCATGGCCACGCTACTCATACCGGTGTTTTGGCCCTTCTGAACGGCCCGGCCGGCGGAGTACGCCGCCGAGAAGAGCGGCGCCGTCAAAGAAACCTTGCGGCGTGGCGGGGGTATGTGATAACTTTTTGAGCGCATACCCAATACGCGTTTTAGACATGTCCGCGGCGGCGCGGTCCGGCCGCGCCGTTTCCGGCGTTGAGCTTTTCTCCCGAACACACCGGCCCGAAAACCGCACAGGCGACAGGAAACGCATCCGCATGTTCCAAGACTGGTTACGCAAGCACCGCAGGCCCATCTTCTGGCTGACCCTGATTCTTATCATCTTTCCCTTCGTCGCGGCCGAATTCTTTATGGGGAGCCCTGGGCCTCCTGGCGTCATCCGCGATCAGATGGGACCCATCGCGATGATCGGCGACGAGGCGGTGTCGCGAGAAGAGTTTCAGCAAGTCCTGGCCCAAGAGTTTCAGCGCCGCGCGCAATTCGGCGAGGATGTAACCTACGAGGACCTCGTGCGCACCGGCGCCGCCATGGAAATGTTAGACGGTTTGATCCGCCGCGCCGCCTTGCGCAAGAACGCCCGCGAGGCCGGCTACTCGTTCCGTCGTGATTACCTCCAGCGACTGCTCCAGCAGGATGCGCTGTTCCAGGATGAGCACGGGCGTTTCGACAGGGAGCGGTGGAACGAAGTCGTGCGGCAGCCCGACATCCCATGGGAAAACCTGTACCAGGAGATTGAGCAACAGGCGCGCCAAGACCTCGCCCTACAGCGCGCCCTGGCGTCCGCACGCGTGGTCGAGCCCGAAATCCGCGAGGAGTTCGAGCGGGAGAACACGTACCTGACCGTGCGGTACGTGGAAATCGAGGCGCCAGTGGATCTGACCGAAGAGGAAGTGCGGGCCCACTTCGAGACCAATGAAGAACAGTATTACCGTCCGGCTGAACGCAGGGCCGAGTTTGCGCGCATTTCGTTGGCGCCGCCCAGGCCTGAGCTCGCCGATGAATTGGCCGAACGCGCCCGCGATGGCGAGGACTTCGCCGAGTTGGCCGAAACCTACTCTGTGGGAGAGGAAGCGGACGAAGGCGGCGACCTGAACTGGATCCTCCTGGATGAGGAGGCGTTGCCCGCGGAGCGAGCGGTGTTGTTGGATATGGCCCCGGGAGACGTAAGCGATCCCGTCGGGGACTTCAACAGGTATTCCATCTACTTCATGGAAGATGAACGGGAAGACGAGGAGACGGGCCTTCGCGAGGTTCACGTCCGCGTCATAGAGATTGAAGGCGCCCTGGACCCAGAAGAGCGCGAGGCCCTGGAGGCGGAGGCGGAAGCCCTGGTGGAAGCCGCCCGCGAGTCCGGCGACTTCGCCGCCGCCGCGGCCGACGCGGGTG
>SLHB01000383.1 GCA_007136375.1 Candidatus Hydrogenedentota bacterium | reverse complement strand
GCGGCCGCGGCCGTCCTCGTCTTGGCCTCAGCCGCAACGGCCCAGCCGGAGCCTCCGCCGGAGGGGCTGGGTTTCGCCGCGGACTACCCCGGGGACGCGGGTATCGCGGCGGATGACCGGACCATCCTGGCGGAGATGTTCGAGGATGGGCTGGAGGACATCCTGGCCCGCTACGAAACCGTGCGCGGAGCGGAGCGGATGGCCTTGGAGCCGGATACGCCGGCGGGGAGCGCGGGCGGCCAGTCCCTGCGCATGACCCACGTGGGCGGGGAAGGCGACACGGTGGACCTCTACACCCGTTTGCCCGAGTATGACCCAGGTTACGACACGGTCTTTCTCCGTTTCTACGTGAAAATCGCCGAGGATTGTTGGCCTATCCACCACTTTGTCACATTGGGCGGAAGAAACCCCGCCACGCCGTGGCCCGATCCTCAGGCGGGGACGCGGCCGGACGGAACGGACCGCTTCTCCACGGCGGTGGAGCCCTTCGGCGACGCGTGGCGCTGGGACTTCTACACCTATTGGATGGAGATGCGGGGGAATCCCGGCGGCCGCTTCTGGGGCAACAATTTCGTGAACGACCCAGACCTGACTGTCGCGCGCGGCGAATGGGTCTGCGTGGAGCTCATGGTCCGGATCAACGAGGACCTGGACGGCCACGACGGCGCCCACGCCTTCTGGATCGACGGCGAACTCCACGCCATCGACGGGCGCGCCGTGTCGTACGCCGGGCCAGGGACGCCGAACGGGCGTTGGATCTGGGACAGCTTCCACCCCGCGAGCGACGGCGAACCCTTCGAAGGCATGCGTTGGCGCGCGTCCGAAGACCTGGCCGTCAACTACCTGTGGCTGCTCCTCTACATCACCGGCGCCGGCACGGGCCACGAGAGCAACGTGTGGTTCGATCACGTCGTGGCGGCGACGGAGTACATCGGCCCGATGGTCCCCGCCGATCCCTGAGGCCCGCAGGCCTTCGCCCCGGGGGGCGGCCGCCTCAGAAGATGTCTCGATCCAGCGTCCGGTATTGAATCGCTTCCGCCACATGCCGTTCGAGCAAGGCCTCGCAACGCTCCAAATCCGCCAGGGTGCGCGCGAGGCGGAGGACCTTATCGTACGCCCGCGCGCTGAAGCCCAACTGCTCAATGGCGTTTTCCAGGAGCCGCTCCGCGCCGCTTTCCAAGCGGCAATGCTCCCGGAGCAGCTTCGACTCCACATGCGCGTTGCACGCCGAACCCCGGCCATAGCGCCGCCGCTGAAGCTCCCGCGCCGCCTGCACCGTTTGGCGCACCTCCTCCGTCGAGGACCCGCTCGGCCGGTGATCCGCCAACTCCTCGAACCGCAACGCCGGCACCTCCACATGGACATCGATGCGATCCAGCAACGGCCCCGAAAGACGGCCCATGTAGCGCTGGATCTCCCGGGGCGAACACCGGCACGGCCGCCGCGGATCCGTCCTGTAGCCGCAAGGGCATGGATTCATCGCCACCACGAGCATGAAACGGCTGGGGAACGTGACCGAGTAGGCGGCGCGGCGGATGTGGACAAGCCCTTCTTCCAGGGGCTGGCGCAGCACTTCGAGGGCGCCGCGGCTGAACTCGGGCAATTCGTCGAGGAAGAGGACGCCGTGGTGGGCCATGCTGACTTCGCCGGGCATCGGCTGCTGGCCGCCGCCCCCGCAAATGCTCACGCTCGTCGCCGTGTGATGGGGCGCGCGGAAGGGCCGGGCGACGACGAGGGCCTGGCCGTTGCGCGGCGTATTGGCCACGCTGTACACCCGCGTGGTCTCCAACGCCTCTTCGAAGGTCATGTCCGGCAGAATGCCGGGAAGACGCGAGGCGAGCATCGTCTTGCCCGTGCCAGGAGGACCGGCCATGAGGATATTGTGCCCGCCGGCGGCCGCGACGGTCAGCGCCCGCTTCACGTGCTCCTGGCCCTTCACCTCGGACAGATCGGGCATCAAGCCCTTCGCCTGCTCGTAGATGGCCTCCGTGTCCGTGCGGCAAGGCTCGATCGTCTCCTCGCCGCTCAAGAACCCAGCGGCCTCCCGCAGGCTCCGCACGGGGATCGCCTCCACATCCGGAACCACGCCAGCCTCGGCGGCGTTTTCCGCGGGCACGAGGATGCCGCGCAAGCCTTCATCGCGGACGGCGATAGCCATGGACAACACGCCGGGAATAGGGCGCACGGAGCCGTCCAGGGCCAGCTCGCCCACCATGGCGTATTCGCCGATACGCCCAGGCCCGATCTGCCCCGTCGAAGCGAGCATGCCCACGGCGATGGGCAGGTCCAGGGAAGAACCCTCCTTGCGGCGATCGGCGGGGGCCAGGCTGATGACCACGTTGCCCCGGGGATAAGCGAGCCCGGAATTCTTAATCGCCGAACTCACCCGCTCCCGGCTCTCCTTTACCGCCGCGTCGGGCAAACCCACCATGAACAGGTTGTTCGTGCCCGGGGAGACGTCCACCTCCACGGCCAACGGATGTCCGTCGATCCCCAGCACGCCGCTGCTTTGCACCCGCGCCAACATAGGGACGCCGCCGTCCTCCCTGTTCGTTTTACGGCGGCCCGCCGCCCCGCGCGCCGCCGCCCCAATCGCTATACCGTGACCCGGGCATCATAGTGGCCACGCCCCTCCCGCGCAACCCGGAACCGCCTCCCCCAGTCGCCGCCGCGATCATGATGCCGCGCAACGCTGCCCAGCCACGCGCAACCCGCGATTCGGGGAACGAGCGCGTGCTTGACGCCATGGGCTTTCACGCCCACCAACGCGCCGAAAAACGCCAAGCCAAGAAATCGGCGGCGAACGACGCTTCAATGGGGCCTCGTCTTTATAGACGAGGAAAGGCATGCTGCGGCCCGACTGGTTCCGGCGAATACGGCCGCTTCAATGGGGCCTCGTCTTTATAGACGAGGAAAGCAGCATAGATCCCGAGCTGTGGGATCTGGTCCGTGAGGCTTCAATGGGGCCTCGTCTTTATAGACGAGGAAAGTTCGTCCCGGCTGCGCTGCATCATCGCCGCCGTCATGCGCTTCAAT
>SLHB01000324.1 GCA_007136375.1 Candidatus Hydrogenedentota bacterium | reverse complement strand
GGGGCTGCAGAAGTAGTGGTGGAGCGTCAAGCCTAAACTTGTTGACCCCCGAAGTGAACGCGCTAGGCGGCGTTGGCGGTCGGCTCTTGGGATTTGGATCCCCGCTTTCGCGGGGATGACGGCGGGGGGTCTCCATGCGTGGGTGGACATCTGAAACGGCCCCGGCGGGGTGACGGAACTCTCGTGCACGCAGCGGCCGCGACCCGTCGTTAGCGAGATCCACGCGGCGCAGGCGCACGTTGCTTTTGAGACGAATTCCGCCGGTGCGGAAGCGGCCCGCCGGAACGGCGACGGTTCCCCCGCCATCCTCGTGGCGGGCGCCGAATCTCACTCTTCCCTGCCCACCTCTTCGAGTCCGCGGCCGGGATGATAGACATAGACGCTGTTGCCGCCCGCGCGCTTGGCGTCGTACATCATCGCGTCGGTAAATTGAATGAACATGGGGACGGAGTATCCCTCCTGGTAGGCCATAAGCCCTATGCTCAGTGTCAGGCCGTCGAATCCCCGGTCTTCGAAGGTTCTTCGTATACGCTCCGCGATCTGAAGGGCCTGGGCCTGGCCCGCTTCGGGCAGAATGACCGTGAATTCGTCTCCCCCGTAGCGGAACCCGATGTCTACGTGGTCGCGGGTGCTCTCCATGACCACCCGTCCCACGGCTTGCAACACCTTGTCGCCGGCGAGGTGGCCGTGGCGATCATTGTACTGCTTAAACTGATCGATATCAAAAAGGAGCAGGGACAGCGGGTGTTTCTGGCGTTTCGCGCGCTCAATCTCGTTTCGCAAGCGTTCGTGAAAGTGGCGCTGATTGTATAGACCGGTCAGACTGTCCTTGATCGAGAGCTCTCGCAACTCGTTCTCAAGACGGCGTTGTTCGGTGATGTCCTTGCAGATGGCGAGAAGGGAGACGCGTTCCGAGCGGCGGCCGCGTACGATGGAAACGGACATGCTCACCGGCGTCATGGCTCCGTCGCGCCGGCGAAACTCGGTCTCGTAGTTCTGAAGCGGCGTCTTGCCGTCGACCTGCTTCCACAGCTTCGTGACCTCTTCCCGCCCGTCCCGGAAGATTCGTCCCGAATCCATGCCAATGAACGCGTCCCGGCTGTAGCCGAGCATCTTGAGCGCGCCGTCGTTCACGAACTCGACGTGTCCGCTCGGATCAAGGGTCAGAATGGCGTCGACGGTGCTGTGGAGGAGGTTTTCCAGGTACTGCTTGGTCTCCTGGAGCTCCTTGTTGACACGCTCAAGATCCTCGGTGGCGGTGCGGACCCGCTGTTCGAGGGCGTCTTGATACTCCCGGCTCGCCAGCACTTCCCGGCGCTTTTCAATCACCCGGGAGACAGCGAGGGAGAGTTCGTTGAGATTGAAAGGCTTGAGGACGTAGTCGTCCGCCCCGCTGCGGAGCGCTTGGACGGCGTCGCTTACATCGGCGTAGGCGGTGATGATGATGATGGCGAGCTCTTCGTCGAGGGCCTTTGCGCGCTCGACCACATCGATGCCGTTCATTTCCGGCATGCGGATGTCCGTGATGAGGAGCGCGTACCGCTGCGTCTCAAGCCAGCCCAGCGCTTCAAAGGCCGACTCGGTGACGTCACAGGGGCGGCCGAGCTGCTTGAGGAGCTGGCTCAGAACGTCGAGAACGCTTGGTTCGTCGTCCAGGACTAAAACGCGCTCATCCAATAGTGCAACCCCTCCACGCAGCCCCCGGCGCGGAATCCGCGCGTTTCGCCTGCCTTTTCGGCCCCGCGCGGCGAAGCTTCTCCGCCACGGCGGGCTTCCCCTGGCTGGACGGCGCGTCTACGTAACGGGGTTGTCTAACATGGTCCCGCGGCTAACGCGATGCGGGGGCTACAGGAATTTGACCACCGCAAGCATCACGAATATGGAGCCCACGCCCAGCACGACCTGCCAGGTTTCGGGCGCGCGATCCGCGTCCAATCCGCGGCCTTCCATCAAGCCCCCGATGCCGCTTTCGCGTTCGAGCACCGATTGCTGCGCGTGCGCGTCCTCGGCGAACACGCCAAGGGCGATGACCGCAATGATGGCGACCGCGAGAACGGCCAACATGCGCTTCGTAAGCATGACCTCACCTCCTGGTTCGTTGCTAACGCTTACTCCACCGCCATTGTACCTGTTTCTGCGCGCTGAAACCAAGCCTCGGCCAACGCTCCAGCCCGTCACGCGCCGCCAGGTTTTCCATCGCCGGAATTCCCGCCAGCCTCCTGATTGTCGTCGTCATCGCTGTCCGGCTGGGGATCCAAGGTGGCGCGGCTGCGCAAGGCTTTCTTGAGTTCCCGGTCTTTCATGGTTTCACGGAGGATCTCACGCTGGGCCACGGCGTACTGAAGCTTTATATATCGCCAATCGACGATCGCGATGAACACGGCTATGAGCAAACAGGCCAGAAATAGGCCCCAGTAGACGAAAAACGCCAGGGGAGATTGGCGGGGAAACGCGCCTTCGGCCCCGTACAGGGCCAGCACGGCGGCGCATCCCAAGGCCACGCCTCCCGCAATGCGCCATTTCGTCTGCAGCGTCATCCTCCGCTCCCCGCTGACTTCGCCGTCTCCGTCTCTACAATCCCGGGGCGCCTCTTTCGGCCGCGTCCGCGCTTTGGCGTCCCCTGTCCTCAAGACCCAGAGGGTAGCGCATTGCGCCGCGCGCCCGCAACCGGCGTAGAACTTCGCACGCCTCGATCCCGGGCCAAGCCTGTCCGGCGATTGGCGGCTCAAGAACTAGTTGATCCGGCCGCCTTGGAATGGTACACTTCCGCCGTTGTGCCGGGGTGGCGAAATTGGCAGACGCGCCGGACTCAAAATCCGGTTCCCGCAAGGGAGTGGGGGTTCAAGTCCCTTCCCCGGCACCATCCCTGCCCTCGGCGCCTGAAGACAAATTACCCCGCCTGCTTCCGTGGATCTCTTGCTCCCGTATCATAAGCTGAAGCTTCTCCGCAGGAATACGTCCGCCGGAGTTCGAAGAAAGACCGAACCAGTCCGGCGGAAGGCGCCACCGGACCGGTCCCGGTCTTCGCTTTCGATTCCCCTATTTCTTCGGCG
>SLHB01000118.1 GCA_007136375.1 Candidatus Hydrogenedentota bacterium | reverse complement strand
CGCCGGGGCGGGAGGATCTGTCTCTCCGCCCCGGCGCGCCTCTTTTTGTCACGCCGCGTTCTTCCCCTCCGTCTCCTTCCTGCCGTTCGGTTTGCGCTCTCGCCTGTCCCCGGTCCCTGCGAAACGGCGCCAGAAAACCAAGAAATCATCGTCTTTCGCGCCAACGCTCAATTGGTGAAATATGCTTGCTTTCCCTGCAAGACCATGATAAAATCCCAAAAGCTTGATAAGGCGTTCTTTCGGAAAAGTGCGCCAACCGTTGCGGATCTTGGGTTTCTGAAACAAAACAGGAGAGGGAGTGACAGGCTATGGAAGGGAAAGAAGCTATCCGGATGCAATCACGATTCTGGCGGCGCGCCACGGCCGTGGGCGCGGCGGTTTGCCTGGCGGGGGCGTTGTTCTTCGCGCCGGGGGACGCCCACGCGCAACGCGCGGGCTACTCCATGGATTTCGATGGGGACGACTACGTGGAGACGGGCGTGAACGCCGGCGACCTGGGCATTGCCGGCAACGCCGCCAAGAGCATCGAGGCGTGGGCGTACACCCGCAGCTTCAACGATGGCGGTATCTTCGCCTTGGGCGTCACGGGAACGGCCTCGGAGGATTTTTCGCTCCGGACGCTGGGTTCGGCGAATCAGTGGCGGGTGCAGTTTTGGGGTGGTGACTTTGACATCGACTTTGAGTACCCGTCCCAGAACACGTGGGTGCACTTCGCCCTGGTGCACACGGGTTCGGAGACCATCGTGTATGTGGACGGCGCACAGATCGCCCGGGAACCGCGGGAGCTGAATACGTCGACGCAAGAGCCTTTCCGTATTGGCTTCTGGCGGGCGGATCCGTGGAACGTCTACGACGGCCGGATCGCGGAAGTGCGGGTGTGGAATCGTGAGATCAGCGCCGCGGAGATCCAGGCGAACATGCACCGTTCCCTGACCGGCGATGAAGACGGGCTCATCGGCTATTGGCCGCTTAACGAAGGCTCGGGAACCACGGCTGTGGACCTCGCCCAAGGCAACGACGGCAGCTTCGTCGGCGATCCGGAATGGATCTTCGAGTGGCCCTTTGTGCAAGACCTGACCGGCCAGATCATCACCGCCGGACAAACGGCGACGCTCGGGCCCGTGGAGCTCTACGGCGCCGAGGACGAGACCTACACCTGGTTCAAGGACGGCGAAGTGATCGCGGGCGCGGAAGACGCCTCCTACACGGTGACGAACGCCCAGGCCGAAGATTCCGGCGTGTACCATGTTGAGGTGGACGACGCCCGGGATGAGACGCCCCTGGAGTCGGCGCACGTGAGGCTTGACGTTTGGGAGAACCTGCCGGGCGCGGGCATTGTGGGCTTGGCGCTCCTCGGCGCGGCCCTGGCCGGCGGCGCGGCGTGGACCCTGCGGCGGCGTGGATGATCCGATCGCTTGGACCGAGCGCGCTCGCCGGGCGCGTGAGGAATTGACATAACGGCATGGCCCGTAAGGGCCTTGCGCCGGGGACGGGGTAGCATGGACAGGAGGCCCGTCTCCGGCGCTTTTCTTTTGTCCGCCGCGTTCTTCGACGATCCCGCGCGTGCCCGCGCGGCGGCGATTCTGTTACCCTGCTTGTTTTGCACCGAACGGCGGGCGCGTTCCGCCCGCGCAGGAGAAGCAAGGAGGGTCCATGAAATCCAAGCTGCAAACATTGTTGGCCTTTGTCTGTCTCACGCCGATCGCCGCGCTGGCGGAGGGCGTCACGCTGGAGCATATTGCGGAGATGCGGCGCGTCGAGGAGACCGCCATCAGCCCCGGCGGCGAGCGCATCGCGTACGTCCTGAGCATTCCGCGTCAACCCGGCGTGGGCGAGGACGGCCCCGCGTGGCGTGAGCTCCATGTCATCGGTCCGGATGGCGAAAGCCGCGGCTACGTGACCGGCGACGTGAGCGTCAACCAGATCGCCTGGACGCCGGACGGGGACGCGGTCACGTTTCTGGCGCAACGTTCCGGGGACCCGCACCCGGTCCTGTACCGCATCCGCGCCGACGGCGGCGAAGCGGCCCCGCTGGCGGAACTGGACACGCCTATCGCGGGCTATGACCTGTCCCCGGATGGGGGGCGGGCCGCGCTGATCGCGCCGGAGCCGGAAGACCCCGAAGTGGCCGAGGCGCGCGGCTTGGGCTTCGACGCGGACATCTTTGAAGAGGACGTTACGCCCCACCGGCTTTGGATAAAGGACCTCCGAGAAGACGACGGCGAGCCGGAGATGCTGGACATCGACGGCTCCGTGCAGGAGGCCCTATGGGCGCCGGACGGCGAGCTGCTGGCCATCAAGGCGACGCCCCGCCAGTTGATCGACGACGTCTTCATGTTCCAGCGTATCCGGATCATCGACGCCGAGGGCGCCGAACAAGGCCGTGTGGAGAATCCCGGCAAGCTCGGCGCGATGGCCTGGAGTCCCGGCGGCGAGCGCCTCGCCTTCATCGCCACGGAGTCGATCCACGATCCCCGGGAGGGCCGGCTGATGGTGACGGGCCGGTACGGAGGGGACTGGGAGCATCTGCTGCCCGGTTTGGAAGGCCACATTTGGCATGTGGACTGGCTCGGGCCGGAGGAGATCGTCTACGTGAGCTACGAAGGCGTGGAGACGCGCCTTGGCGTCTACGATCTTGACGCGGATGAAGACGCCACCTTCTTCCAGGAAGACGGCCGAATTCTCGGCGGATTGAGCGTGGCCCACGGCGGGCGCATCGCTTTTCCCGGCGAATCTCCGGAGCATCCCCGGGAAGTCTACGCCTTTTCCCCGGACAACGGCGCGGCGGAGCGGTTGACCGAGTCCAACCCGTGGCTCGACGACGCGCGCCTCGCCCGGCAAGAAGCGGTGACCTACGAAGCCCGGGACGGCTTGATGATCGAAGGGTTGCTGGTGTGGCCCCTGGATTACGAAGAGGGGACGCGCTATCCCCTGATATTGGCGGTGCACGGCGGCCCGGAGATGCATTACAGCAACGGCTGGCTGACGGAATACCATCTCCCCGCCCAGCACGCCGCGGCCCAGGGCTATTTCATGTTCTTCCCGAACTACCGCGGCTCCACGGG
>SLHB01000242.1 GCA_007136375.1 Candidatus Hydrogenedentota bacterium | reverse complement strand
CTTTGGGCCGTGAGATAGACGACGCCGAAGGCGCTTTCCAGCGTGATCTCCGCCGCGGCGCCGCCCGCCGTTTCGCCTTCCGCGAAACCCACGAGCGCCTGGGTGCCATCTGTGTTGATGGTGAAGTGGCCGCCCCGGATGTCACTACTGCCGCGCCAGGCCAGTTCGCCCGTGGACGCGGTGACGACGCCGTCGTCCCGGTAGGCGTCGAGGCCGAAGGGTTCCGTTTCCTGGAATTCGCTGGTGAACGCGTTCACGCCCCGGGCCGCGGCAAGGGCGGCGGCGGGGAACACGTCGGTGCTGTAGCTCTGGACATCGCCCTCTTGGACGGTGAAGTCCTCGAACCCCACGCGCCCCTCCAACAACGAAGGCGGGTGCACGTTGCGGCGGTGGACCACCCCCGACTGGGCGACGTCGCCGCGGAGCACTTGCCGCGCCACCGTGGGAAAGACGCCCATGAACTGGGGCGCGGTCACATCCCATGAATCGCCAAGGGCCGCGCTGAAGGTTCCGTCGTCCCCGTTCTGGAAGGGGTAAGACACGTCCCAGCCCTGAAGCCCCATGCCGTAGGCGCCAATGATGGCCGGACCCTCCGCGCCCCATTCGTTGGGGTACACGTGAATCCACTCGGACAGCATGAAAGGCCGGTCAATGACCTGATGAAGCCCTGAACTGAGCAAACCCGATCCAGGCGCGGCCAGCATGGAGGCGTTGTTGAAGTAGAAGGGGTTTCCCCCGCCGCCGCCGAAGTAGTTGTGCCGGTCGATCACGCCGCCGCGGTAGTCGGAGTGCAGGTTCAGGTAGTGGCTCATGGCGCGGCCCGCGCGCCAATTGGAGTAGATGATCTCGCCCTCGTAGCCAGCGTCCCGGATGGCCTCCTCGTAGCGGGCGTACACATCGTTCTGCAACTCATAGAGGAACGCCATGGTGTCGAGCAACCGTTGCCGGTACGGCGCCTGCGACGTTTCGAGATTGTCCGGATCGTAGAACCACGGGTTGCCAAAGGGGTAGACGCGGCCCGCCGCCCAATCCTCGTCGCGTAATCCGCCAGGCAACAGGCCGCCGTTGATGGCGTCCGCGCCCCACGCCTCCGTCCACGCCTCTTCCGCGCCGTACTTGTCCCGCAGCCACGCGGCGAACATGCCGGCGGCGCGCTCCCGGAGCGTGGGCACGTTTTCGATACGGTCGGCCGTGCCGAAGAACAACGCGCTGTCTTCGTTGTACAACTCAAAGAAGGCGACGGCCGGATCTTCCGCATAGGTCAGGCCCGTATAGGGGTTCGTGTGCGTCAGCAGATTCGTTACCTGGCGGATCATGAGATCTTGCACCTCGGTTGACAGATACAAGGCGCCATGGCCCACCTTAACCCGGTCGCCGGATCCGAATTCGTCCCGGTAGGGGACGGTCTCCACGTCGCCCCGATGCAAGGGCGTGATGAACACGGGCGAAAGCTTCACAAAGATGCCCCGTTCCCGCAATGCCGCCACGAAGTAGTCCATCCGGTCCAGCATTTCCGGGTCGTACTCGGCGGCGCTGTCTTCCGAAAGGATGCCCGCCCAACCGGCGCCGTCGGCGTACTTATGGAAACGCACGGAGTTGACGCCCATGGCCGCGTAGAAATCGGCGCGCCGGTCGGCCAACGCGTTGTCCGGCGCCGTGTTCGCAAAGGAAAGATTCAAACCCCAGAGTTTGATGGGTTCATCGTTGTAGACGAGCTGATCGTCCCGGCGCGTGATGCGCCCGTGTCGGCCTGCCGGGCGATCCAGCCATCCGGCCATGCTCCATTCGCTCTCTTCGGGGATGGGGCTGCTTCCCTCGAAAACGTACCACTGGCCCCAATCCGGCGGACGGGGCGCGGCCGACGGTCCCGGGTAATAAGCCGTCTCGCCGGGCAGCGTCAACGTGAACCCCAACGCATGGGAGGCGCCCTCGGTGAACGCGTCCTCCGCGAGGATCATCCGCATGTCCTGGTCGAGGGCGATCGCCGTGGGCGCGTCGAAGGCGACCGTCGTCACCCGGCCTTCCCGATCCGTCAGCCGCAGCTCCGTGATGTCGTCGCCGAGGCGTCCAATGCCCAAGGGGACATCCCGCACGCTGGCCGATCCGTCCGCGTGTTCGGCCTCCACGGCGTCGTCGCCGAAGAAGGCGCTGGCGGGCCGCAGACTAAACTGGGCCATGGTCAGATCCGAACTCTCCTGGGGCGTGAGCTCCGCCTCGAAGCGCAACGTGTCCGCGCCCGTCTTCGCGAGCCCGCCGGTCACGGTGAACGGCGCGCCTGTCGCGTCCAACACGTGGGCGTAGGAGAAGGCCATCGACGCGCCGTCCAACTCTTCGGCCTCCTGATCCCGGGCCACGCCGCTCCAGTCCGGTCCCCAGTCGTAATACGTCAGTTCAAGATACCGCGCCCCATCCCGCAGGATGACCGTCTCCGCACTGCCAGAACGGGTGGCCGCGGTAAACGCGGACGCCCCGGCCGCGCCGGTCATGGCCAGAAGGATCGCGGCGGCCAAAACCGTCTTGCCGCGCAACGCTCGCTGATTCATCAGTACTGCTCCCTTGGGTCTTTGACACATGGCGGGTATGGGTGGAGCGGGCCTCGCCGGCGCTCTGGCCCGAACGGACGTCAGTGGCCCGCCGGAGCCTCGCGTTCGGCGGCCACGGCGCGGAAGGCGGCGATGGCCCGGTCGACGCCGGCGTCATCCACGTCCAGGTGAAATACGGTGCGGATCGTGTCCGGCCCGAGGGCCATGGCGAGGACGCCCTGGGCGCGCAACGCGCTCACGAAGTCGTGTGCGTGAAGCGTTTCCACGTACACCATGTTCGTGGGCGAGGGCATGGGAAAGGCGAGGCCTGGCGCGCCCTCCAGGCCTTCCCGGAAGCGGCGCGCCCGGGCGTGGTCGTCCCGCAGGCGCTCGACGTGGCGCTCCAGGGCGTAGAGGCTCGCCGCCGCGATGACGCCGGCCTGGCGCATTCCGCCGCCAAGAGTTTTCCGGAGCCGGCGCGCTTGCTGAATCACGTTGGCGGGCCCCACGAGGAGCGACCCCACCGGCGCGCCAAGGCCTTTCGAGGTGCAGAAGGAGATGGTGTCCACGTGGCGCGCGTACTCGG
>SLHB01000446.1 GCA_007136375.1 Candidatus Hydrogenedentota bacterium | reverse complement strand
TAACACCAATCCCGGCGGCAATCCATCCCAACCCGAGACGCTCGATCGCCGCCATCTTGCCGGCGTGCGAGGCCTCCTGGAAGGCGGCGCTACAAGACTACCGCGGCGCCGCCTTTGTTCCTATCCGGCGATTGGGCGAGATCAGTCGTTGTGCTTTCGCAGCAAGTCGTCCAACGCTTCCCGTAGGAGCGCCGCTTCATTCACGCCGAGGCGTTTGGCGAGGCGGGATAGACCCGCTAGCTGCCCTTGCCCGTAGTGGCTGGTCTTGGTGATCATTTTCTCCGCTTGCGCCAGGCACACCCGGTTTCGTCCGGACACCTTCGCGCGGTAAAGGGCCTCGTTCACCTTGCGGACCAGCTCCGTGTCCCGCTGCGCGTCGTCGGGGTGCATCGCGACGCCCACGCTCACCGTGGCGCGGGCGGGGCGCTCCAAGCCCTCGACGTCCCGTCGCGCGGCCTCCGCGCGGAGAAAGGCCGCCTCCCGTTCCCAACCGGGGAGGACCGCCGCGAAGGCGTCTCCGCCGTAGCGGGCCACGACGCCGTCCTCGCCGAATTGGGCCGCCATGATGCGGGCCGTGTCCTCCAGCAATGCATCACCGGCCGCCCGCCCTTGAGCCTCGTTGAAAGCCCCAAACAAATCGACGTCCACCAGGACCACGACGGTCCGTTTCGAGGCGCTGTCGTCGGCGATGGCTTGGGCGAGCGCCTCCATGAAGCCTTCGTGCCCCGGCAGAGCGCTCAGGCTTGGGGTGGGATGGGCGTTTCCGTGTTGGGGTTCGGTTCTGGCCATGGCGATAGAAGTTTAGCATGCGGAACGCCATAGGTCAACCTATGTATGTCGATATGATCTTGCCGGGAGAGGCTAACACGCGGCGCCGGTAGGATTGAGGGCCGCGTTCCGGTATAATGACGGTTTCCACGCACTCGGCTTCGGGGGCCTTCTGCTGGACCGAAGGCGTCGTATACTATCGCTATCGGATTAATACAAATACGTATTGGATTGGAGGATTATGCCAGGAGAACGTCCTTTTTCACGGGTGGGCGTCTATGTGGATGTAGCCAATATCGCGCGGAACGGCGGCTACGGCATGCGCTACGATGTCCTGCGCGAATTCGCGTGCCGGGGAGGCGCGGATCCCGTACGCCTGAACTCCTATGTGACCTATGACGCGGAGCGCGCGGAGACGGATCACGGGTACCGGGAAGCCCAACACAATTTCTTCTCGCTGTTGCGGGACTTTGGATACAAAGTGCTGGAGAAGCATGTCCGTTGGTACACGGACGAGAGCGGGAACCGCTTCGGCAAGGCCAATGCGGATCTGGACATGGCGGTGGACGCCCTGCTCCAGTCCAGGAACATCGAGAGCGTGCTGTTGGCCACCGGCGACGGCGACTTTGTCCGGGTGGTGCAGGCGATGCAGAACTTCGGCTGCCGCGTCGAGATCGTGGGGTTCGACAATGTCTCCTTCGATCTCCGGCGGGAGGCGGACCTCTTTGTTTCCGGGTACTTGGTTCCGAACCTGTTGCCCGTAAACGTGCCGAAAGGAACGCCGCCCTGGGGCGAGATTGGGGCGCGGGTGCGGGGGGTGTGCTACATGCACACGGGCAAGGGCTACGGCTTCTTGCGTTTTCTCAAGGTCATCGACTACGGCCTGTGGCGGGTGGACAGCCGTCAGCCGAACTCGCCCTACGAGACCGTCTTCTTTCACGACTCGCAATTGCCCCAGGAAGTGAGCTATCAAGAGCTGCCGAGCCGGAACATCATCTTCGAGTTCGATCTCGCCAAGGCCGAAAACGGGGAAGAGGGCATGCAGGCCAAGAACATGAGCCTCGTCGCTCCTCGGCGGCGTAGCCAGAGCGAGACCGGGCTGCGCCCCGGCGCGGGGTCGGGAGCCTCCAAGGCGGAACCGGCGCAGCCAAAGTCCGAGAACGCCTGAGGTCCACGCGCGCCGATCCGTGGCCGCGTCAAGAAGGAAAAAACCTCCCGCGCGCGGCCATCAAGACCGGCTTTGCGCGGGAGGCTTCGCTCAACTCAACGCCTGGCGCTGCTGGAGCGGGGGAGTGTGCGCTAGTCTTCCTCCACGTCGGCCTGGATAGTGAGGTTTAGGCCGACCGTGTCCCGGATGGCCGCGTCCGCCGCTTCGTCACCCGCGACCTGCTGCCAACCGTGTCCCTCGTAATAGATGTCCCAGTCGCTGCGGTTGATGCGGAAGCTGGCGTTCAAGTCGATGCTGCTGTCCGTCAACGTCACCTGCGCCGGGAAGGCCAGGCCGCGGCTGACGCCGTGAAGATTGAACTCGCCCGCTATCCGGTACGTGCCGCCGCCCTGATCCTCGATCTCGTGAGAGGTGAACTCAGCCGTCGGATACTCTTCCGTGTTGAGGATATCCACCCGCAAGGCCTCTTGGAGCGTCGAGTTCCGCGTGGTCGCGGATCCCGTCTGGATGACGGCATGGACCGTGGCGCTCTCGAAATCGTCGCCCGCAAGCTCGAAGGTTCCCTCAAACTCCTCGAACGTGCCCGACTGTTGGCCCGTGATGGGGCTTGAGCCTATGAAGCCGATGGTCGAAGCCGGCACATTGATCGCGTATACGCGCGTGTCCGCGGCGGCTTCCTCTTCCTCGGTTTCCTCCGGCTCTTCAGTCTCCTCGGGTTCGTCCGTTTCCTCTGGCTCATCCGGCTCTTCGGCGTCGGCAGGCTCCTCGTCGGTCTGCAAATCGAAGGTTTGGCCTTCCTCCATATTCTCCGTGGGGTCGGCGCAGCCAGCGAGACCGTACGCGAAGATCACGAGCAGGGTCAACGCGAAAGTGGTGTATCGTTGTCTCATAATGCGGTTCTCCAAGGTTGGTGATTGACGCTTGTCTCTTGTATGGATGGATCCCGTCAGGGCCGTGATCGGTTGCATCCAGAATGCCCGATCCGGCTTGCTGTTCGCAACTTGGCGGCGCCGGTTCGCGGCGGGCGGCGCGCCGGTATTGTCTCAATCGCCGGACAAGAACGCCGTTGGCGGGACGGCAGCTTGTGAACGCCGCCTTCCTGACGGCCTCGGATGCCGGCAAGACGCTGGCGATGCCGGTCCGGCCAAGAGGCGGAGGCCATTGTTTCTTACGGCGGCCCGAGCCTGAAACCACGCCATGATGTTCGCTCAAGCTTACTCGGCGATTGGAGGGTATTGATTGGACCCCGCTCAATGTGTTTAATTGGCGTTCGGTACGCGGAATTTAATCTCAAGAAGGCTATCGAAGGAGGAACACATGCGCATTGATAGACGGACCTTCATGGCGGGGGGCGCGGGAGCCATCGGGGCGGCGTTGGCCGCGCAAGGCGGCCGGCTTCCAGCGGCCGTGGCGGAAGAGGAGCCCCGCCGAAACGGGCATCGCGAGAGCAACCCCATAGCGGTTTCCACCTATTCCTTTGCGCGTTGGCACGACGGCGGCATGCCCAGCTTGGAGGCGTGCATCGATTACGCGGGCGAATGGGGTTTCGACGCCGTCGAGCTGCTGGAGGCGCAGTTCCAAAACCCGGACGAGGCCTTCTTTCAGGGCTTGAAGCGCCGCGCCTTGGCCAACGGACTGAGCCTGTGCGCCATGTCGACTCACCAGAGCTTCATGCGGCCCGATCCCGAGGAGCGGCAGGAATATGTGGAGCGCGCCACCCGCAGCATTGAGCGCGCCTACACCATGGGCATTCCCATCATCCGAGTGAACACGGGCCGCTGGGGCACCTCCGGCAGCTTCAACGAACTCATGGAGAACCAGGGCATCGAGCCGCCTATCGAAGGCTATACGGACGAGGACGCCTTCGAGTGGGTGATCGCCTGCTTCGAGGAACTCTTGCCTGTCGCGGAGCGGTGCGGCGTTGTCCTTGGCTTGGAAAACCATTGGGGCCTTGCCCGCACTTCGGAAGGCGTGGTTCGCTTGGTGGAGGCCCTGGATTCGCCATGGTTCAAGGTCGTGGCGGACACCGGCAATTTCCTGGAGGACCAATACGCGCAGTTCGAGGAACTGTTGCCCCATACGCTGCATGTCCACGCCAAAACGTATTACGGCGGGGGTGTATGGTACGAACTCGACATCGACTATGATCGGATAGCGGCGAAACTGCGGGAACGCGATTACATCGGCTATGTGTCGTTGGAGTTCGAAGGGCGGGACGACCCCGCAGAAGCGATTCCGCGCAGCTTGGACATGCTGCGCGAGGCCTTCCGCTACGAGCGTTCCGCGTGACGCAATCCTCCGCGCCTTCCGGGGCGCGGCCAGCATTTCAAGATGAGTGAGCGCGGCCCGTCTGGAGCCCTTCCGTCCCTGGCGGAATGGGCCGGGGCGGGCCGTTTCTCCATCGAGACGGGCTCAGCGCGGACGGTAGGCGCCCGGCGCCACGGGCTCCAGGAATCCCGCTCGTTCGCGGGCGCCCTCAACGCGAAGCCGTCCGCGCCGCGTGGTGATTCGCACGCCGCCAGCTTGGTCCGTCCGCCAGAAGGGAATGCCCCGGTCGAGATAGCGGCGCTCCACTTCCCTGCTGAACACGGGAGGGCCCCCGGTCGAGGCGATGGCGAACCGGGGCGCCGCCCAGTCGATGAAGACCTCCGCGCTGGAAGTGCTGCTGCCGTGATGGGGGACTTGCATGACGTCGGCCTCCGGCGGCTCGCCTTGGATCATGGCGTATTCCGCCGCCGTCTCGGAGTCGCCCGTGAGAAGCAGCGTGGCGCCCGCCCAATCGGCCCGCAAGACCAGGCTGTCTTCGTTCATGGTCCCGGGAAAACGCCAATCTTCGGGAGGGTGTAACACCTCCACGGACATGTCTCCCACCGCCATGCGCGCGCCCGCGGCGAGGCGGCGCACGGGCACCTCCCGGCGCCGGCAGGCGGCCAAGAATTCATGCTCCAACGCCGTGTGGGAGTGAACCGCGGGCAACCAGGCCTCGCCCACCTCGAAGGTCTCGATGATGTGAATCATGCCGCCCATGTGATCGCTGTGAGCGTGAGAAACCGCCACGTAGTCGAGCCGGTTCACGTGGCGGCTTCGCAGGAAGGGCGCCGCCTCCCGCTCGCCGTGGTCCGTATACGGCGTCCGATCGCCCGCGTCGTAGAGCAACGTGGCGCCATTGGGCGCGCGAATGAACACGCTGTCGCCATGGCCCACGTCCAGGAAGACGACTTCGGGCGCGGACCGCCAGGGCGTCCATGTCAAGAAGGCCGCGGTAAAGCAGACCATCGCGGCGAGGAACCAGTTCCGCCCGCCTTTGCGGCGCTTCATGGCGCCGAGGAGCAGGGCCGCGCCCAGCCAGTACGACGCCATGGCCAGCGCCGTTGGGCTGACTGCGTCCATGTGGCTCAAGGGAACGTCCGCGGCGAAGCGGGACACGGCGGAGATGGCGGCGGCCGCCGCGCCCGCCGCGTGGCCAAGCACCGAGGCGATGCCCATGGAAAATGGCGCCGCGAGAGATGCGAAGAAACAACACCACAGCACCGCCGTCAACAGCGGGACAACGGCAAGATTGGCCAGGGGGCCGAGGAACGGAGCCACGTGAAACAGGTGAATGGTGAAGGGCAAGGGCAGCACCTGGACTCCGAGGGTTACGCCGAGCATGCCCCGCAGCCAAGCGGGAAGGGCGGGCCATTGACCAAGCCAATCCCGGATGTGTTCGTGGAACAACAGGATTGACGCCACGCTCATGAAGGAGAGCTGAAACCCCGTTTCGAAGAGGCTCTGCGGCGCGGCCACGAGCAGTATGAGTCCCGCCAGGCCAAGGGCCGTGGGCGTGTCCCGCTCGCGGCCGAAGCAATCGGCGAGCATGTAGACGCTTACCATGAGGGCCGCGCGCAGCGCCGACACACGTGCGCCCGCCATGAAGGCGAAGCCGACGACCGCCGCGATGATCAAGATGGCCCGGAGCCGGCTGCGCGGCAAGATCAGGCCGAGGACAAAGGACACGGAGAGAAAGACGATGCCCATGTGGATGCCGGAGACGGCGAGAATGTGGGCCGTTCCAGAACGTAGAAAGACGTCGTAGGTCTCGCCGCCGAGATCGCCCCGGTGTCCAAGCCAGACCGTTTGGATGAAGGGGAGGGCCGCCTCGGGCGCGACGCTGGCCAAGGTCTCCGCTTGCGCGCGCCGGGCCTTCGCCGCCCAATAGCGAAGGCCCCGCCGTTCCGGTTCCGCCACCACTTCGAGGCGTTGCACGTAGCCGCCGGACCCGCGAACCTGAACGGCGGTGTGGACGCCTTGCCGGCGGAGCATGCCTTCGTAGCTGCGGACGCCGTGGTTGACGCGGCTAAGCGCGTACTCGACGGGGCCGGTTACGCGGACGCGTTGCCCTGGAAACACGGCGCGGTGGGGATTGGACCAGCGGACGTGGGTCCGGCCGGCGACCGGTAGACGCTCCTCTCCCCGCCAGACGTCCTCCACGTCGAGGATGAAGACGGCGTAACCCGTTTGGGGCAGGATGAGGTCCGCGCTGTGAACAACGCCTTCGAGGGTGAGATATTGGCCCGGGTCGTGGTAGACGTGGCGGCTCAGCGGGTCGCCAGTCGTTTCGGGGCCGCGCCAGAACCAGAAGAAGGCGCCGGCCGCCATGAAACAGGTGAGCACCGCCACCACGCTGGCGCGCCGGGGCCGGGGCCAGAAGTTGAGCCATAGGCCCGTTACGGCGAGGAAGAAGACAAGATAGACGACATCCCGGCCAGCATAGCGTGCGAGGACAATGCCTGCGGCGAAGGCGAGGGCGGCCCATACAAGCGGGCGGCGGACCACCCTGGACCGCATGGTTCATCGTCCTGGTGGGCCGGGCGGCTCCGATGCGTCACGGTTTCACGCCGCTTCTTAGAAGAAGCCGCCGGTAAAGCCGCCGTTCATCGCGAGATTCTGCAAGAAGGCGTAGAGTTGCAGCGCGAGATTCGCCACTACATAGGCGTAACTCAACGGGTTCTCGAGTGGAACGCCGATCAACTGCGATTGAAAGAACTCACCCAACCTGGCAATGGCTTGGCCGAACAATGCGGTATTCCCTTTCTCAAGAAACTGAACGATCCCCTGCGGAAGCCCGCGCCGCCGCCGGCGCGGACAGGCTCAACGCGCCAACCTTACCACATTATCGGCGCCACCGTCAGCATTCCGAACCGCCGCCAGGCGCGCCCAAAGGAACGGCGGGGCGGGGAACACGGCCGCCCGTGATCCCCGCTCCGCCGGTTCGGGATGTGCGTTGCCGCTGGACGCTAGACCCGGAAGAGGGGTTCGTACTCCTGGGACATCGCGTAGACCAAGTCCTGCTCCTCCTCCGTGAGAGGGCGGTAGTCCTTGGCCAGCTCCAGCGCTAGCTCGTAGAGATCCGGGTTTCCAGGCGGCATCGCGGACGTGACGCCGGGCTTGCTCAGCGTCCAGCGCAGTCCCAGCGCCGCCATTTCCGGTTCGTAGAGAGGCTCGTACCACAGGGAGAAGCGTTGGCGGCTCTCCGCGCTGGATTCGCCGCGCTGGCGCACCATGGCCTTGAGGGCGAAGACGGCCATCTCCTTCTCCCGGGCCCGCTCGATGACGCGCGGCCCGAAGTCGCCCTGGTACTCGCACACGAAGTTGATGGGCAACATCGCCGAGTCAAAGTCGTACAACTCCATGGCCCGCATCGCGGCCTCTTCCGTATGCGCGGAGAAACCGAGGTACCGGACCAAGCCAGACTCTTTCGCCTCGATAAGCGCCTCCATCGCGCCGCCTTCGGCAAAGGCGGCCTCGACATCGTTCTCGACGCTCTGGATGTTGTGCATCTGGTAGAGATCGAAGTGATCCGTCCGGAGCCGCTCCAGCGAACGCTCCAACTCCTCGCGGGCCTCCTGAGCGTTGCGCTTCGCCGTCTTGCTGGCCAGGAAGATGTCGTCGCGGAAGGGCTCCACGGCGGGTCCCGCCAGCTCTTCGGCGTTGCCGTACCGGGGGGCCACGTCAACGAAGTTCACCCCGGCCTCGACGGACTTCTCCATCAAGGAGATCACCCGCGCCTGCTCCACGCCGCGCATGCTCACGCCGCCGAAGCCAATGATGGACAGCTCCTCGCCGGTCTTGCCGAAGGGACGCCGCGGCACCTGGCCGGTGGCCTGCTGGACATCATCGGCATAAGCCCGTCCGGCGCCCACCATTCCGCCCATGGCGAGGGCGGCGGTTCCCGCGGCGCCTGCCTTCAAGAAATCCCGCCGTTTCATACGCGTATCCTTTCCTGGTTCAAGGCGAAACCCTGCGGCCGCCTTCGCGGGACAGCATCCGCGCGTGTCCCACATCGCGCCATGGTTCACAAACTTCAGCTACGTGATCACAATAGCACGGATACGGTCAAACTGCAACGTTTCGGCGCCTTCGCGGGCGGCGGACGCTGTGCTATGATGCGCCGAATCCAGATCGGCGAGTGCAGCGCGTCAACGTTACTGCAAAAAGGGGGTATATGCCATGAAGGCGGTCTTGTCCACTGTGTTGAACGCCGCGCCGGGCTTGGCGGCGGCGGCCATGTTGAGTCTCACGGCGTCCACGGGCGCCCTGGCCGAGGAGAGCGGCGAAATGCCTCCCCATTGGTTGGTCTACATCGGAACCTACACGGGCGGAGCGAGCGAAGGCGTCTACCTGCTCCACCTCGACACCGAAACGGGCGCGCTGGAGACCGTGGGCCTGGCGGCGGAAGCCGCGAACCCCAATTTCCTCGCCCTCCATCCCACGGAGCCGCGCTTGTACGCCGTCGGCCAAATGCCGGACGAGGACGGCGGCCAGCAAGGGGCCCTCAGCGCCTTCGCCGTCGACCCGGAGACGGGCATGCTGACCTTGATCAACCAACAGCCCTCCGTCGGCGGCGGGCCCTGTCACATCGCCGTGGACCTGGCCGGACGCCACGTGATGGCGGCCAACTACGGCGGCGGCAGCGCCATCGTGCGGGAAATCAATGAAGACGGCGGTCTCGGCGGCGCCACGGCCTACGTCGAGCATGAGGGTTCGAGCGTCCATTCCCGTCAGCAAGCGCCCCACGCTCACGCCGTGGATCTGGCGCCAAACGGGGACTTCCTCTTCGTGACAGACCTCGGCATCGACCAAATCCGCATCTACCGCTACGACAGTGAAGACGGCAGCCTGGAGCCCAACGACCCGCCTTACGCCGAAACAGCGCCAGGCGCCGGGCCGCGCCACTTCACCTTCCACCCGTCGGGCGAATACGCCTACGTCATCAACGAGCTCGACAACACGGTGACCGCCTTCGCCTATGACGCGGAAGCGGGCGCGCTGGAGACCCTCCACACCGCGCCAACGTTGCCGGAAGACTTCGAAGACAGCAACACCACGGCCGAGATCCGTGTCCATCCCTCCGGCCGCTTCCTCTACGGCTCAAACCGGGGACACCACAGCATCGCCGCCTTCGCCATCGACGAAGACTCCGGCCGGCTGACGCCCCTCGGCCACACATCGACCCGGGGCGAAACGCCGCGGAACTTCAACATCGATCCTTCGGGCCAATTCCTCCTGGCCGCCAACCAAGATACGGACAACATCACCGTGTTCCGGATCGATCCCGAGACAGGCGGCCTCGAATTCACCGGATCGGAAGTGGAAATCGGCGCGCCCGTGTGCGTCGTCTTCCGCGCGCCCTTCGAGTAAACGTCCCAATGCAAGAGCGCCCGGCCCATCCCAACGAGGGCGGACCGGGCGCTCGCGTTGTTTTCAAGGGGCTTAGCCCAAGGTCCAGCGGGATTAGCCCAGGGTCCAGGGCGAGCGGTAGTCGTAATGGAGCAACTCGTTGGCCGCGTCGTTGTTGACGAAGCGCTCGTTCTCCGCGTCCCATTCCAGGTGCGAGCGGGTCTGCAAGGCGATGTTGCCGAGCAAGGCGAAGGTGTTCGACCGGTGGCCCGACTCGATGTCGCTGTTCGGCGTCTCCCGCGACTTGATACAGTCCAGGAAATTGCGCATGTGCGCCGCCGTCGGATCGCTCTGGTCCGACGACCGCTCGATGGGGTCCATGCGCGGCTCGTTGCTGTGGAATTGCCCGCCCGTCTCCGGGATCACCTCGAAGCGCTGCCAACTCGAGTACACCACGCCGTCCGTGCCCCGCAGCTCGATGTCGCCAAAGGGGAACATGCGGTGATTGCTGGCCTCGTACTGGCCAAAGATGAGCAGCCCGCCCGAGTCGAACTCGAAGACCACCTCCAACGTGTCCGGGATCGTCCGGTCATCATCAATGGCGTACCTGCCCCCGTGGGCGGAAATCCAGCGGGGCGCCTCCTCGCCAAGCATCCAGCGGATCAAGTCGAAATAGTGGACGCCCCAATTCGCGAGTTGCGATGAGTAGTCGCTCCACCACCGGAAATCATAGGGCGTGATATTGTCCTGATACGGCCGGTACGCGCGGGGGCCCAGCCACATGTCCCAATCCAAATGATCCGGCGGATCCGTGGGCTCCGACTTGCCAATCCCGTTCGGGTACATATTGCTAATCCGGTAGGCCCGCGACACCGTCACCTTGCCGATGGTCCCATCCCGCACCAAATCCCGCAGCTCATGATAAAGCTGAGCGGACCGCCGCTGCAGGCCGTCCTGCACCACGCGCCCATGCTCCCGGGCGGCTTCCACCATCTTCCGCCCCTCATGAATCGTCATGGACAGCGGCTTCTCCACGAACACATCCAACCCCGCCTCGCAGGCGTGGATCGTCTGCAACGCGTGCCAATGATCCGGCGTCGCGATGATGACGCCGTCGAGCGCCTCGTTGTCATACATGTCCCGGTAGTCCTGATACTCAGGCACGCTTCCCGGCAAATCCTCCTCCCAACGCTCCATCTGCGAGAGATCCACATCCGCCAATGCGGCGATCTCCACATCGTCGAACTGCCGGGCGGCGGCGATGAGCTGGCCGCCCCGGTTCGCCGGACCGATAACGCCTAGGCGTATCCGGTCGTTCGCTCCATGGACCCGCGACGCGCTCAACGCGGTGGACACCCCCGCCGCGGCCACGGCGCTCCGCTTCATAAAATCCCGGCGGCTCACTTCGTCGGCCATAGCTCTCCTCCTTAACAGTGCGATGCTGTTGCCTTCGGCTGCGCGGGCCCGCGCGAACGCCAGACGCGCGCCTGGACCAACGCCTACTATCCGGCAAGCAAAACCCCGTTTTCAACCACGGCCCGCCGGGCGCGCTCCCGCAATCGACTCCCGTAGTGGTCCATGGATCCAGTGTCGCCTTGGCTCGCTACTGCTCGCAAGGCTCAACCCCTGGAACTCGCGTTTGCCATTGCACGGCGACCGCAATAAGGACCGGCCTCACCGATTGCCCTTGTGCGCTATATGCGGTATAGGCTTGCAATGTTAGCCCTCATATGTCAGACTGAACATGCGTTCAGATAACATCCGCAGAAAGGAGGTGATAGAGATGGCGAAATCGAACTGCGGAGGCGCCGCCCGGCCTACGGCCAAGAAAACGGTGAGCGTCCGTCCGCACAAGCGGTCAACTCCCGGAGACCATTGTCACGGCCCCGGGAAGCCGGGTCCGAAGAACGTCAAGGTGACGGGCCACCGGCGGTCACGGCCCTAGGCTAGGCGTCCATTGTGAGCGCCCGGCCCCATGGCGAACAGGAGTCGCGTATGACCAAGCTTTTGAACACGCCCCAAACACCCCACACGCGGGGATAACCACAGCCCTCGGGGCAACGTAACGCCGATAGGGGCGTCATAGAGGGCCGCCCAGCCGGGCGCCATCCGGTGATGTGGGCTCGCGGAAAGGAAAGGCCAATCGGGGCGGATCGTCAAGAGGTAAGACGCGCCCGAGATTGGGACGCCAAGGCGCCTATCCGCCACGGCGTCTCGTCCAACGACGGCCCACGGCGAACAAGAGTTCCATTTTGTTACCAAAATTCGCCGGACGATATGTTAAACTACAGGCAATCCAATAGTTTGGAGGTGGATCGCCCGTGATGGGCGAGCGTAGGGCGTTCCCGGAAGGGGCCGCCCTATTTCATTGAGCGCATTGGTCCACCTCTACCCCCCACAC
>SLHB01000306.1 GCA_007136375.1 Candidatus Hydrogenedentota bacterium | reverse complement strand
CTAGTTATATTATAACATATAGTCTATTGACAGCTAGGACAGAAACCCGTATTCTGCCTCCGGAAAAACGGAGGAGCGCTAGGTTATGGATTTCGATGTCCTGCTGCTGTCCCGGGTGCAGTTCGCCTTCACCATCATGTTCCACTACATTTTCCCGCCGTTGTCCATTGGATTGGGGTGGTTCATGGTGATTTCCGAGGGCCTCTATCTCAAGACCGGGAATAAATACTACGAGTCCATCACCCGTTTTTGGACCAAGATCTTCGCCGTCAACTTCGCCCTCGGGGTAGCGTCCGGCATCGTCATGGAGTTCCAGTTCGGGACCAACTGGGCCGTCTACTCCCGCTACGTGGGGGACGTGTTCGGCTCGGCCCTAGCGGCGGAGGGCATATTCGCCTTCTTCTTGGAGTCCGGCTTCCTCGCCGTCCTGGTGTTCGGCTGGGACAAGGTGTCGCCCCGGGTCCACTTCTTTTCGACGATCATGGTGGCCTTCGGCGCGACCTTCTCGGCGGTCTGGATCGTCGTGGCGAATTCGTGGCAGCAGACGCCGGCGGGCTTTCACATCGTGGGCGAGGGCATCATGGCCCGGGCGGAGATCACAAGCTTCTGGGAAATGTTCTTTAATCCTTCAAGCATGCACCGGCTCAACCACGTGCTCATTGGCTGCATGCTGCAAGCGGCCTTTTTCGTCACCAGCATATCGGCCTTCTACATATTGAAAGACCGGCACAAGGAGGCGGCCCACCGCATGTTCGTCTTGGCCTTGGCCATCGCGGGCGTGTTCTCGCTCCTGGCACTGGTGTCCGGCCACCACCAGGCGCAAAAGGTGGCGGAGACCCAGCCGGCCAAGATGGCGGCGCTGGAGGGGCTGTATGAGACGCCGGAAGGCGGCGCGCCCCTCTACCTCTTCGGCTGGCCGGACAGCAACGAGGAGCGGGTGCGCATGGGCGTGGCCATCCCGAACATGCTGAGCTACCTCATCCACGGCAACTTCCACGAAACCGTCCCCGGCTTGGACGCCTTTCCCGAGGAAGACCGGCCGCCCGTGTGGATCCCCTTTCAGACCTACCACATCATGGTGGCGATTGGCATGTTCAACATCGCCCTGACCCTCTTCGCGGGCTTCATGTGGTGGAGAGGGGCCATCTTCCGGATGCGGTGGCTCCTCTGGGTGTTTGTCTTCGCCGTGGCCGGGCCGTACATCGCCAACCAGTTTGGCTGGGTGGCCGCGGAGGTGGGGCGGCAACCCTGGATCGTCTACGGCCTGCTCCGCACCAGCGAAGGCTTGTCCGAGGCCGTCGTGGCGGAGCAAGTCGCCGGCAGCCTTCTCATGTTCACGTTGATGTACGTCCTCCTCCTCGCCGTGTGGCTCTACGTCCTCAACGAAAAGATCCAAGCGGGCCCCGAGGAGCCCGATTGGGACGCGCCCGGACCGGATCAACCGGGCTTCTTCGCCGCGGCGGCGCGGCGGACGGACCACACGAGCGGCTATTCGCTGACCAGCGCCCACGACGGCCAAGACGGCGGGACCGCGAACGGCGGCGGCAAGGAGGAGTAAGCGGCCATGGATCTCAATCTCTTTCTGTTCTTCACCCTCGGCGTTCTGCTCACAGGCTACGCCATCCTCGACGGCTTCGACCTCGGCGTGGGCATCCTTCACCCCGTGGCGCGCAAGGACAAGGAGCGCCGCATCATGATGAACAGTATCGGGCCCCTCTGGGACGGCAACGAGGTGTGGCTGGTCACCTTCGGCGGCGCCCTTTTCGCCGCCTTTCCCCACGCCTACGCCACGGCCTTCTCGGGCTTCTACACCGCCTTCATGCTGCTCTTGTTCGCCCTCATCCTGCGCGCCGTCTCCATGGAGTTCCGCAGCAAGCAGGAGTTTGTCTGGTGGCGGCGCGTGTGGGACGGCGCCTTCTGCCTGGGCAGCACGCTGGCCGCCTTTCTCTTCGGCGTGGCCGTGGGCAACGCCATCAAGGGGCTGCCCATCGGCGCGGACATGGTCTTCCGCGGCGGGTTCTTTGACATGATCACGCCCTATCCCCTGCTCGTGGGCTGCTTCGTGGTGGCCCTCTTCGCCATGCACGGCGCCATCTACCTGTACCTCAAGACGGAGGGCGCGCTGCAGGAACGGATTCACGAGTGGATGTGGACCGCTTTCGGAACCTTCCTCGTCCTCTACATCCTCACGACCATGTACACCCTCGTGCGGATACCCTCGGCCATCGAAAACTTCGAGCGCTATCCCTGGGCCTGGGGCGTCGTCGTCCTCAACGTCCTCGCCATCGCGAACATCCCCCGCGCCATCTACATGGGCCGGCCCCTGTACGCGTTCGTGTCCTCCTGCTTCACCATCGTGGCCTTCAATTTCCTCTTTGGCTTGGCCATCTTCCCCAACCTCCTCGTGTCCACCCTCGACCCCGCGTGGAGCCTGGACATCTACAACGCGGCATCGTCGCAGAAGACGCTGGGCATCATCACCTTCATGACGCTCCTGGGCATGCCCTTCGTCATCGCGTACACGTCGGTGGTCTACTGGGTCTTCCGCGGCAAGGTGGAGTTGGGCAAGTTCAGCTACTGAGGAGTCTGGCGGAGCCGCTCACGTCCGCGGCGGAACCACGCGATCCGGGGCCACCTCGTTCGTCAGAGGCTGGCCCCTTTCGTATTCGCTCATGTTCGCCAATGTGGTCTCGGCGATGCTTTCAAGGGCGTTGCGCGTGAAGAACGCCTGGTGTCCCGTGATGACCACGTTCGGAAAGGTGAGCAGACGGGAGAACACGTCGTCCTGAATGACTTGGTTCGAGAGATCTTCGAAGAAGAGATCCGCCTCTTCCTCATAGACATCGAGGCCGAGGTAGCCGACGCGGCCGCTCTTCAGTCCGTCGACCACGGCGGGCGTGTCCACCAAGGCGCCGCGGCTTGTGTTGATGAGCATGACGCCGGGCTTCATCTCCCGGATGGCCGCCGCGTCAATGAGATGATGGGTGTCGGGCGTTAGGGGGCAATGCAGCGTGACGATGTCGGATTCGCCGAGAAGGCGGGGCAGGTCCACGTACGTCAAGCCAAGGGCCTCACAGGCCTCGTTGGGCGTGGGGTCGAACCCCAGCAGCCGACAGCCAAAGCCGTGGAGGATCCGCGCGGTCTGCTCGCCGATTTGACCCGTTCCCACCACGCCCGCGGTCTTCCCGTGTAAATCGAAACCAAGGAGGCCGTCCAGGGCGAAGTTCCCTTCCCGGACCCGGGCGTGGGCGCGGTGAATCTTCCGGTTCAAGGTGAGAATGAGGGCGGCCGTGTGTTCGGCCACGGCGTGGGGAGAATAGGCGGGCACCCGGACCACCGGCATCCCCAACGCGCTGGCCGTGCGGAGATCCACTTGGTTAAACCCGGCGCAACGGAGACATAGGAGCCGGACGCCGCCCTCGTGGAGTTGGTTCAGGACGGGGCCGCTGGCCGCGTCGTTCACGAACAGGCAGACGGCGTCGGACCCGGCGGCGAGGGGCGCCGTCTGTGTGCTCAAGCGCGGCTCGAAGTAGGTAAGCCGGTGGCCGTGGCGGCGGTTCGCCGCGTCAAAGAATTCGCGATCGTGGAGCTTCGCGCTGAAGAAGGCGCACTCCATAGGATCGATACTCCCGCGCAGGCGCCCCGCAAAACCGGCGCCCGCGTCATGAAAACCGGGGCTTAATATTGCCAACGACCCCCAAATCGCCGGATAAGCTTGACCGGACATCGTTACCCAGTCTCAAGCTCGCGCCGGCGAGGGAATAGTGGCCTTCACCCGTCGGGTGAACGGGCATGGTCCGCATCTTTCCGGCACACAAGGGCCGCCGCTCCGCCAAAGGCGTTCTTATCCGGCGATTGAGGAGGACGGCGTCCCATCGCCAGCCCATCCGCACGATTCTACGACATCTCCGCGATGTCGCGGAAGCCGTTCCCGCCCAATGGGATTGAAAACGAAGGGGCGCAATGACAGAATGACAAATCTCGAAGGCGCTAAGAGTAGTGCGTTAGCGCGGTTCGCGGGTAACGAGCGGGGCCGCTTTTCAATACTTGCGGCGGAGTCCCGCACAACGTTCTTGGAGGGGGTGGTATGAGCACGGTAACCCGGCGCCAGTTCTTGGCGGCGACCGCGGCGGCTACGGCGCCCCTCATTCTGCCGTCGCGGGTGCTCGGCCGGGCGGACACTCCCGGGCCGAACGATCAAATCACCATCGGCTGCATCGGCGTGGGCGGCATGGGGAACCGGCATCGCGGGGCGATTACCGATTACTTGGACGACGCCCGCGTTATCGCCTTGTGCGACGTGGACGCCGAGCGTCTCCAGGCGGGCGCGAGCCACTATGACGCGGGCGAGGTCAGCACGTACGCCGACTACCGGCGTCTCCTAGACCGTGATGACATCGACGCGGTGACGATTGGCACGCCGGATCATTGGCACGGAGTGCAGACGGTCCACGCCTGCCAGGCGGGCAAGGACGTCTATCTGGAGAAGCCCGCCTGCAAGACCATCGCGGAAGGCAAGGCCATGGTCGCCGCGGCGAGGCGGTACAACCGCGTCATACAAGTAGGCAGCCAAGGCCGCGCCTTCGGACCTTACTATCCCATATGCAACTACATCCGGAATGGCGAGTTAGGCCAAGTCACCCGCGTCGACCTGTGGCACGCCCGCAACCCCACCGGCGGAACCGCGGAAGATCAGGAGCCGCCGGATCATCTGGATTGGGACATGTGGCTGGGACCGGCCCGTTGGGTTCCCTACAACCCGGACCGATGTCACTTCAACTTTCGTTGGTTCTTGGAGTACGGGGGCGGCAATGTCCGCGATCGCGGCGCGCATCTCCTGAGCAATCTCCAATGGTTCCTGGACATCGACGATCGCGGCCCCACGCGCGTCACGGCGACCGGCGCGCCCCCCGCCAGGGGCAACTACAACACGCCTGCCGAGATGGAGGTGACCTGGGAGTACACCGATCCCGAACTCGTGATCACGTGGGGACAGCCCGGGGACGCGCCAGACGAACTCGACGATACGGTTCCTGGCTACCAGCGCTATGGCGGACAGTATCACGGCACGAAACGCAGTCTCATCGTGGATGGCGGCTGCGGATACGCCGGGCCGGACCAACGCGGCACGCCGGACGATGAAGTGAGGCTATACGAACCGCCTGCGGACGCCAAATACAATCTCAGCCCTCCCCAACATGAGCTTGGACACGCTCACTGGGGGATCGTGTTGCATTTGCTGAACTGGTTGGACTGTATCAAGAGCCGTGAGAAGCCGCTCATGCCCATCGAGGCGGGCCACCGCGTTGCGTCGGCATGCATCCTCGCCAACGTCGCTTACCAACTCGGCCGGCCCTTGGAGTGGGACCCCGTGGAAGAGCGGGTTGTTGGCGACGAAGAAGCCAACCGCTGGTTGCACGAACCTGGCCGCGGACCGTGGCACGTGTAGCCCCTCTCTATCAACAGCGTTAAGACAGTTCCTCGTTGAAGATTCGCGTGGAACGCGAGGGGCGGCCGACAGGAATGGTTGTAGCCCGCGGCCGGATGCGCGCTGTGGGAGCGGGGCGCGTTCGGGCTGGATCGGAGAGAAAGCAAACGGAGGAGAACCTATCATGTCCATCTGGCTTCGTTCGTTTCGGTGGCTCTGTGTGGCCGGTCTCGCGGCGTTCGGGGCTTTCGCGGCCCATGCGGACGAGGAACCCGTTCCCAAGGCCCTGCTCATCGGCGTGGACGGCCTGCGGCCCGACGCCCTCATCGTGGCGGACACGCCGAACCTCAACCGCCTCATCGCCAACGGAACTTTGGATCCCCGCTGCCTCATACTCGGCGAGCGTTACCAGGAGAACAACACGGTCAGCGGACCGGGCTGGTCCAGCATCCAGACGGGCGTGTGGGCCGACAAACACGGCGTCCATGACAACACCTTCGAGGGACGCAATTACGACGAGTACCCCCACTTCCTCGAACGCGTCAAGGCGGAGCGGCCAGACGCCACGACCGCGTCCGTCGTGTCCGTGTGGCGACCCATCGATGAGTACATCGTCGCGGGCGCGGACCTGCGCCATTTCTTCCCCCTCGCGGGCGGGTCCACGGTCGATCTGAACGTTTCCGCGGATGAAATCGACGTCGACACGCGGGACGGCCAATGGCGTCATCTCTTGGCCGTGCGCGGCGGCGGCGAGGTGAGCCTGTATCTCGACGGGCGGCTTGTAGCGACAGCGGAGGATACGGCGGGTAATTTTGATCTGCAGGGATCCCTGTATCACATCGGCCGGGACGCGCGGGAGGGCGCCACGGAGTTCGACGGCGACCTGGGCGACGCGCGCGTGTGGGGCCGGGCCCTGACCCAAGAGGAGATCGAGGCGGCCGCGGCGGGACAGGCCCCCGGCGGCGAGGATCTCGTCCTCCACCGGCAAGGGCCGCTGCAACGGGACGAGGCGCCCATCGAAGCGCCCTTGGCCAGCGTGACGCAGGGCGGCTTCACCGCCGCCGCCTGGTTCCGCACCACGGACACGGGCCGCAACATTCTCATGGGCAACTATGGAGACGCCGGCGCGGGCCACCTCAACCTGGAGCTCCACACGGACAACCGGGTGCGCGTCTACATCAACCCCGACGCCGGGGATCGGATGGCCCGGGAGCTTGAGACCGACACGGCCGCCACGGACGCGGCGGTGGAGATCCTCGCCGAGGAGGAGCCCACGGCCATGTGGCTGTACCTCCATCAGCCCGACGCCGCGGGCCACGGGTATGGCTTCAGCCCCCATGTGGCCGAATATATCCACGCCATCGAGAACTTCGACGGCCACGTAGGCCGCATCGTCGAAGCCATCGAGAACCGGCCATCATACGAGGACGAAGACTGGCTCATCGTCATCACCACCGATCACGGCGGTTACGGGACCGGCCACGGCGGCGGTCACGACATACCGGAGATCCTCCACGGCTTCCTACTGGTGAGCGGCGACGGCGTCCACAACCGCATCAGCCCGCGGCAAACCTACATTGTCGACGCCGTCCCCACCGTGCTCCAGCACCTCGGCCTTGCGCTGGACCCGGATCTCGATGGAGAGCCCCTCGGCTTGGAGTAGGAGACTGACGTTCGCATGGGTTGGCGCCCAAGGCCCCGGCCCCACGATCTGTTATTCACCACTTCGCGAGGCCCGGGCCGCGAAACGCGCGACACAGTCCAACGCCCGCCGCAGACTGTTTGAGCGAACCGCCGCGCGCACGGGATCCCAGTGTTCCCGCACGAAGCGGCATAGCACGGCGTTGTAACCCAACCCCTGGGAAGCGGCCGCGCCGGGCTCCGGCGCGATTTCTGTTCGCATTGAACGCGGAGCTTTCCGCGCGAGACGTATCAGAGCCGCCTTGGGGTCGGACAGAGCATCCGGGTCTTCAGGCAATTTCGGATCCCGTCGGCCAAACAGCTTCGCCATGGCGTCGTGGTCAGCCAACAGCCACGCCTCGGTCTCCCGCACCGCCACGCGAAACAGGAATTCCCGCGGCTTGGACCGCGGGCCCAGCCAGGTCCGGATCAAGGACGGCGCACAATCGCTCTTGTCCAGGTCCGTCAACAACAGGACCGGAAGGTGGGGAGCCATGCCGCAGAACCGCTCCATGCTCTTCCGGAGATATCCGAAGCCGTCCCGGCGGAATGTGGATGCAACAATGAGCCCCGGAGCCGCAACCTGCACGATGCGCACGGCGACGGCCTCGCTCAGTTCGTCTTCCGTGGCGATGGCGATGCGCCCGCTCACAACAACTCCATCTGCCCCATTCGCTCCGGTTTCGTCTTCGGAAGCATGACCTCGGCAACCGATAGCCCATGTTCGAGCGCGAGGGTTTCGTCGCCATTGGGAGGCCGAACCGATGTCCCCTCGGGACCCGGCTCCAGCATCAGCACGCCCCGTCCGTCAATACCCTTGTTGCTTAGTAAGGCTTCGCTGTGCGTGCTTATGATCAGTTGCCGCCTTGATTTACTGTTTCGTTGAACCCGTTGGAAGATACGGGGAATCTCCTTCACGATCGCGTCATTCAAGGACAACTCAGGCTCTTCGAGCAACAGCAACGAATCGTTCTCGAGCAACGACCAAAGCAAACCGATAAGGCGGAGCGTGCCATCGGAGAACTGCTCTTCCCTCTGCCAACCCGCCCGGGGCCGGTGATGGGCGTATTGCGCCTCCAAATGCGGCCTGCCCGAGACGGGGTCCTGGACGAAGCGGAGCTCCTTGAACTGCGGAACGGCCAAAGACAGGGCCTTTTCGATGGTCTTCAAGCGACTGTTCCGGGTCTTTTCGGGCAATTTCGCAAGCCGCTGCAAGAAGCCCTGCCCGAAGGGGTCATCTTCCAGTTGCTGGCTACTGATGATATCGTCGTACTTGAGGAGTTGCGGCACCAGATGGAGGTACGTTGTGTTGGAGAGAAACTTGGCGAGGTCCCGGAACTCGGCGTTCATCTGGATCTGTTCAAGGTAGGTTTGCGTCAAACGGTCTGGATCCGCCTCGTCATCCTTTGTTGGACGCTCGACAATCTGCTTGTCGCCCTTCCAAATCTCTTCCGCGGCGACCAGAGTCCGGCGCTGGCCCCGGCTCTCCTTCATAAACGCGAGCCGGTAGCGCCAATCCGGGCGTTCCCCGCCGCCCGTCCCCAGGGCCACTTCGATCTCCACTCTGGGATTGGTCCGGGCGTGAAGGCATCGAAGCTTCCCCAAGCCGCCCCGGTCTTCGATGGCCTTCAGCAATCCCCCGCCCCGCGCCTTGCTGATGTCCCGCAAAAACCGGAAGACATCCAAGAGATTCGACTTCCCGGACGCGTTGGGACCCAACAAGTAAGTGCGCTCGTGCAACGGCGCATCCACCTCTCTGAAGTTACGCCAATTGCGGAGCTTAAGATGCGTAATATGCATGGTTAGCCTGTGACTTCCAGAGTCTCGCTCACGCCAGTGCACGCGCCGGGGGCGCTTGCCAGCGCGGATCACCAGAGCGTTCCCCCGATGTCCGGCGCGGAAGCGGTAACACACGCATGGTATCACCCCTGCGGATGGCAACCAAACCCCCGCGAATTGGCGCCGATTTGGCCGTCAATTTCACACAATATACGGCGTAGCGGGGTGGATTTTGCCCCCATATCGTGTATAATAGGCGGCGGTGAGGGAAACCCCGCATCGTCCGGAGGGGAACAAAGGCCTTGGGCTGCGGCGCCGTTCGTCTCCGGCCGGACAGACCAATACTTGGGAGCGGATCTTGTCTGGCCAGCAAATCCAGGACATCATCGCCATTGACGGGCCCGCCGGCGCGGGCAAGAGCAGCATCGCCCGGGAAGCGGCCCGCGTCCTGGGTTACCGTTTTCTCGACACGGGCGCCATGTACCGCGCGGCCACCTGGTGGGTGTTGCGGCAAGGCGTGAATCTTGACGACGCGGCCGCCGTGGCCGGCGCGGTCCGAGCCATGCCCTTGGAGCTGCGGCCGGAAGACGGCGGCGCGCGGGTGTTCGTGGCGGGCGAGGACGTCTCCGCCGCCATCCGTGACGAGGCCGTCACCAGGCAGATTCACCGCATCGATCAGATCCCCGAAGTGCGCGCCCACCTGGTGGCCCTGCAGCGGGCTTTCGGCGCGGAGGGGCCCGCCGTGGCGGAAGGGCGCGACATGGGCACCGTGGTCTTTCCCGGCGCGCGCTGCAAGATCTACCTCGACGCCTCGCTGGAGACGCGGGCGCGCCGGCGCCTGGCCGAATTGGAGGCCCGGGGCGTGGCCACGGACTTCGCGGCGGTGCGCGACGCCATGGCCGAGCGGGACACGCAGAATATGACGCGGAAAGAGGCGCCCCTGCGGAAGGCGCCGGACGCCACGGTGGTGGACACAACGGATCTCGCCTTTGACGACGTCGTGAACCAGGTCGTGGCGCTGGCCCGGAAAACAGGCCCGTCCGGACCCCACGCTTCCTAGGAAACGCCGTCCTCACCGGGCGCGGCCGCAACCACAGCGCGAGAGGAGACGCATGAACATTCGGACGGACCGGTATGAATGGCGGGTGGGCAACGGAGACCGCCGCGAATACCTGCCCCTGGCGCGGGCGTTGGACATACCGCCCTTGGTGGGCCAGATCTTGTGGCAACGGGGCGTACGCAAGCCGGAAGACGGGGCGCGCTTCCTGAACCCGTCCATGGAGCACGTATCGCCGCCCTCCGGCCTCACGGACATGGACAGGGCCGCCGCCCGCATCGCCCAAGCCCGGGACCGGGGCGAACATGTCCTCGTCTTCGGGGACTACGACGCCGATGGCATCACTGGCGCGGCTTTGCTCAGCCGGGCCTTGCGCCGGTTTGGCCTGCGCGAGGTGGACACGGGATTGCCCCGGCGGTTGGAGGAAGGCTACGGCCTCGCGCCGGTCCACGTGGACACGGCCGCCAAGGCGGGCGTGGACTTGATCATCACCGTGGACAACGGGACCACGGCCTACGCCGCCGCCGAAGCGGCCGCGCAAGCGGGCGTCGATCTCATCATCACGGATCACCACCAGTTGGGCGGCGAACTCCCGCCGGCCTTCGCCGTCATCAACCCCCAGCGGGAATCCGCGGAGCACCCCTGCCGCAATCTGGCCGGTGTGGGCGTCGCCCTGAAACTGGCCTGGGCCCTCACGGGGGAGCCGCACGACCTGGACCTCGCCGCCTTGGGCACGGTGGCGGACATCGTCCCCTTGACAGGGGAAAACCGGGACATCGTGGCGGCGGGACTGGAGGCCATGAACCGGGCCCCGCGCCTGGGCCTGGACGCGCTTGCCGCCGCGGCGGGGCTGCGCAAAGGACCGCGCACGGCCCGACAGCTCGCCTTTCAGCTTGGCCCCCGCATCAACGCGGGCGGACGCCTGGGCGATGGCCGCGCGGGACTGGACCTGCTCCTCACGGACGATCCAACGGAAGCCCGGACCCTCGCGAAGGAATTGGGCGCGGCCAACGAGGAGCGCCGGGCGATTGAGCAGGATATGCTCGACGACGCCTTAGCGGAGCTCGACGAAACCTTCACGCCCGGGCAACGGAGCATCGTGCTCTCCCGCCGTTCTTGGCACCCAGGGGTCATCGGCATCGTGGCGTCCCGGGTGCAGCGCCGCTACTACCGGCCCGCCGTGTTGATCGCCTTGGGCGAGGACGGCATGGGCCGGGGCTCGGCCCGAAGCATCGCGGGCTTCGACATTGCGGGCGCCCTGCGGGAGTGCGCCGGGCACTTGGAGGGCTTTGGCGGTCATCACCAGGCGGCGGGCATGCGCCTGGCCGAAGCCGAAATCTCCGCCTTCCGCGACTCCTTCGAGGCGCGGGCGGCTCAAGCGCTGCCCTCAGGCGACTTGCGCCCGGTCCTGGAAGCGGACGTCCACGCCTCCTTGAGTGAAATTGACGCGCGTCTCATCGCCAACCTCCAACGCTTGGAGCCCTGTGGTCACGGCAACCCCGCGCCGATCCTCGTCGCCCAGGGATGCCACGCCTTACCCAACTCCATCCGGGAGCTGCGCAACGGCCACATGCGCATGGCCGCCCGGCAGGAGGGCGCCGTACTGCAATGCGTCGGCTTCGGACTGGCGAGCCTCATCCCCGCCCTGCAAGCGGCGGAGAGCGTGGATCTCGCCTTTACCCCGTCCTTCAATGAATGGCGGGGCGAGACGACGATACAGCTCGAGCTGAAGGATGTCCGCTGCGAGTCGCCCGCCGCCGTGTGCCGCTGAAGCGGCCTCAGAGGATCAGCATGGCGTCGCCATAGGAATAGAAGCGAAACCGCGCCTCCACGGCGCGCCGGTAGGCCTCAAGAACGGGCGCCACGCCGCCAAAAGCGCAAACCAAGGCCAGCAAACTCGACTTGGGCAGGTGGAAATTGGTCACAAGGGCGTCCACCCCTCGGAAGGCGTAGGGCGGGTGAATGTAGCAATCCGTCTGACCGGCGCCTGGCGTGAATACGCCCTCATTGCAGCATGTCTCCAAGACACGCACGGAGGTGGTCCCCACGGCCACGAT
>SLHB01000275.1 GCA_007136375.1 Candidatus Hydrogenedentota bacterium | reverse complement strand
GGAATACCGCCTCTGAAGTCGGAGCCTTCACGTGACATCAGCGCGACGGAGGCGAAGTCAACCGGGCGCCGCTTGGCCGAGTTTGCAGGCCGATTTGCTGTTCTTTACTTGGTGTCACCGGTGATCGTTCTTGTGACGATGTTTATTCTTCTTGTCTTAACTATGTTATCACTCGTGTCTTAGTTATACAGCGGAACGCGTTTAATGGAGTGTGGGATCTCTGCCGTTTCCTGGCCGATGCCGGGAGAAACAATGTCGAACGATGAGCATTAGAAGAGCCACGTTATTGACGGTGCTTCTTGTTGTGGGGGCCATGGCGAGCGGTTGCGCGACCGGCCATGGAGGGCGCCAGTTGACGCAAGCAGGGGAGTTCGGCGCCGGTGGGCGTGACGCCCGGTGAGTTTCTAAGGCTCACGGCGTTCAACCCAAGGCCCGCCACACGGGAACAGGTAACGTTCACCCTCTTCGCGCCGGATGGGACGCCAGTCAAGACCTTTGGCCCATTCGACGTGCCGCCCTTGCATACGGTCTACGTGGATCTTTCGGGCGAAGACTCCGCCCTGGTCCCATTCCGCGAGGAGACCGGCCGCACTAGGACCGCGATAACGCCCTCTCAATGACGGACCGATGCGCCGGACGCGTCCTACAGGAAGGTCCGCGCGTCGATGATGTAGCCGTCGGTTCCGTTGTCGTCCTGCTGTATCGCGCTCATGCCTGGCCGGAGGTAAAGGTGGGCCAAGGCGATGCGGTCCTCCGGGGTGATGGGCGCCGCCGGGTCCGCGTCCTCTGTTCCCGGGATGCGCTCTACGTCCCATTCCGCAAGGCGCGCGGCCACGAGATCGATGCGCGGCTGGGATGTGGGCGTGTCCGCGGCGGGCGTGGCGACCGGCGTGTCGAGCCGGAACGCGTACCCGCCGATGAAGGCCCAGCCTGGGCGGACTATCACCGTGGCGCCCGGCGGATCCGCCGCCACCACTGCCAGATCATCCTCGCTGGCGTTGCGGATCACACCACTGCCGCCGCCCCACGCCTGGTTGAGCAAGAAGTGCACGAGCTCGAAGGCCTCCGCGATGCGCTCGTTCCAGCCGTTCAGTTTGTCCGACGGGACCGGCCGTTCTTGATAGGCCCACTGGGTCCCGATGTAGCCCTTGCCTTTGAAGGCCATGTTGTTTGATCCTCCCATGCCCCCGCGCGTTGGGTCCGCGATGGGGCGCCCGTTTATCCGTCGAGGTGATAGCCCATGTCCAGTCCGATCATGGGATGATCCAGGCGGAATTGGCGCAGCCAGGCCGCCGGTTCGTGGCTGCGCCGGATTTCGTCCAAGGGGTTCAAGACGGACCGCAGGGGACTGGTCAGCCGCGCCTCTGTCGAGACCTGGCGGCCCATGAACCGGTGGACCACCTCGCTCACCCGGGCGGCCCGTTCCCCGGCGAAACGGTCGCCCCAGGTCCCGGCGGGGAGCGTGGCCGTGGGCCCGCCTGGCGTGTCCCGGAGAAAGAGGAGGGCGCCCGGTTGGACGTCCGCCTTTCCATCGAACCAGCGCGCGTAGCCCGCCGGCGCCGGATACGCCAGGTCGTCCAGTAAGCCCGTCGCGAGCCGCTCCAAGACCGCTTCGTGGGCCACGCCGGGCGCCGTCAACGCCACGGCTTCTCGTCCATAGTGCGCTTCGCTTTCTGGCCGTCCATGGACCTGCTCCAGCGGGCCCGCCAGCGGATTGCCCCGGAGCGTGATCCGGTTCGCCATACCGCTCCGCGTCTGCCCGTACGCCGCGCCCATGACGGCGGGATCGAAGTAGGCCATTAGATCCGGCCTTTCCAGGGCCTTGAAGGCGATGCGCGACGCACTGTCAATCGTCCATCCCCAGCCCTGCTCCATGTACGCCAACGCCGTCAACGCGCCGGAAAGGCTGCCGCCCGCCTCGTAGGCGGACAGCACGGCGGAGGCCGGGCCGATGGAGTCTTCGGTGGGGCCGGTGTACGACAGGAACTCCTTCAGCCCCAAGTCCGGCGGCAGGGGCACGCCGTCCGCCGCGCCGTGGAGGTCCACGTCCGCCGCGCCCAACTCCGTCATCGCCGCGTTGAGGCAGCGGCCGCCCCCGAAGACGAGGGCCATGGCCCGTCCCTGCCCGTCGAAACGCCCGGCGTAGTTTCCCGATTCATCGAGAAACGGGTTCAACTCCAGAAATTCCACGCCGAATTCGTCCAATAGCGCCTGCAATTGATCGCGGGCTTCCTGCGCTTTCAAGGCGTACCCGCTCAAGGCGTACTGGGCGGATGTCCAAGCCGCCGTTTCGGGACGCCGCGCGATGGCGTGGGCGTCCAGCTCCAGCGATTCCGCCCCCACCATGAGCAAGCCCACGTCCGGCCAGGGCGTTCCGTCCACCACGAGCCCGGCGACGGTCCGCCCGTCCCGGGCCCAGGCGCCGCTGCCGTCGATGCGCTCCGGCCCCGCCCAATTCCCCGGTTCGAAGGCCTCCGCGGCCAAGGCGTTCGCCGCCGTCTTTCGCGCCAAGAACTTACTGTGCTCCCGCTCCGCGCCTTCGGGATAGGCGCCATGCGCCACGGTATAGTGGACCCGCCCCGGGGCCCGGTTGATGAGATCCTTTACGATGGCCGAGACGTTCGCGTGCCGGTAGCTTCCATGAGCGGATCCAGCCGCGCGGTTGGCGTCCTGGCGCGCCGTCACGCCGCGCACCGTTTCGAAGCGGACGTACTGGTCCAGGATGAGCTTGCGCTGAGGCCCCCATTCCGGAAGGCCCTCCACAACCTCCGCTTCGCAAAACAGCTCCCCGGCCACGAACACGCGGAGTTGGCAACCGGGTTTCGCCGGAGGCGCGTCCCGGGGCAACATGCCTTGGATGCGGTCCTGGCCCCCTGGCATCGATCGCGCCGCCTCCAGCAGGGGAACGGAGTCGAAGGCGGCGAGCCGGACGCCCCGGTGATCGTAAAGCTCAACGCGGTATTCCATGGTCACCACCACCGGTTGTAGTAGGCCGCCTCGGCGGACGACGGCGTGGCCGTTGGCGCATCCACGTGAAAGACCAGGACCGCGTCCCCGGGCGTCAGTTCCGGGAACACGCCCAAGAGATACGGCGTCACGTCGGCGCCGTCCAGCGATGCGGTTC
>SLHB01000489.1 GCA_007136375.1 Candidatus Hydrogenedentota bacterium | reverse complement strand
GTTTGGGGGGAGATCGCCAGGGGCGTCTCGCCGCCCGCCACGCCGCGTCTATCGCCTGCTCAATGAGAACCGGAAGACGCCACTAGGAAAAAGGACGTTGTTCAAGGGTAAAGCCTACGGACCGAGGGGCCGATATGTGCCTTGAGAGAGCGCGGACATAGGCGCCCGGCGCGCTATGGAGGATGTAGCCTATGGAACTGTTGCGGCTAGCGGCTCAGCCGGTAAGCTTGCCAGCGGTGCATCACGCGGGCCCTCGGGAAGTTAAGCCGATGGACCATGGGATGGACGGTTCCGTACAGGGGCAGCCAGCGCGTCCTTCCGCCGCGGAAGCGTTGCGCGGACAGCTCGATCCTGAGATGGAAGAAGCCGTTCAAGAGATGGCCGAAGCCTTCGGAGAGGTGGTGGCCCGCGCGAACCGGGGTTTGGAATATCACATTGACGATATGGCCGACCTCATCGTCACCGAAATCATCAACCGGCAAACCCGGGAGGTGATTCGGCAGATTCCAGCGGAGGAGCTTGTAGACCTTACGCGCCGGGTGCGGCAGGCTGTTGGCCTTATACTCGATGTCGAAGTCTAAGGGAGGTTGATTCTGATGGGCGGTGGTTTTTCGGCGAGCGGCTTGGTGTCGGGCATCGACACCCACGGTTTGATCCAGCAGCTCATGCAACTGGAGCGCAAACCGTTGCAGCGCTTGGAAGCCCGCAAGGAGCGGCTGGAGGCTCAGCAATCATCGCTCCGCGACTTCCGCACCATGTTGCAGGACTTCCAATCCATCGCCCGGGGGTTCCGGTTCGGCGAGGCCTTCAATCAGTTTAGCGCGACATCCACGGAGTCCATCGTGGCCGACGCCACCGTGGGCGGCGAAACGCCGGTGACGGGCACGTTCGAGGTCGAAGTGCTCCAGCGCGCCACGGCGACTATCGCCACGAGCAGCGGCAACTTGGGCGGCTCCATCGACGCCGGGGCGGCGTTGGCGGACAGTGGAATCCGTCAGAGGGTGACCGCCGGCGAGTTCACCATCAATGGCCAGGTCATCGAAGTCGATCCCGACACGGACAGCCTTGATGATGTGCTCAACGCCATTAACAACAGCGGCGCCGGCGTTACCGCCGCGTATGATGCTTCCACGGACCGCGTCACCATCAGCAACAATGGCGGCGGCAGCGGGGTCATCAACCTAGGCGGCAACGGGGACAGCAGCAACTTCTTGAACGCGATCCAAGTGGCCGACGCCTCTCAGTCCAACGGTGAGATCAAGAGCACGCGGACGCTCGGTTCGGTGAATCCGAACATGCTGCTGGAGAATATCAACTTCGAAGGCGGCGCCGCCGTGGCGGGAACCTTCACCATCAACGGGGTGGCCATTGACGTCGATCCCGAGGCGGACACCCTGCAGACGGTCCTCAACCGCATCAATGCTTCCGACGCGAAGGTCACGGCCAGCTACGACGCCATTAACGACGCCATTCGCGTCGAGTCGGACATTCTCGGCAGCCCGACCATCAATTTCGGTGGAGACACCGGGAACTTCCTGGCTTTGACGAAGCTCGACAACGCCGTGCAGACCCCTGGCCAAAACGCCCGCTTTACTATCGACAATGGCGCGGTCCAAGAACGCGCGACGAATAACGTCGATGACGTCATTGACGGGGTTACGCTCAATCTCAAGAGTTCCGGAAAGACCACGGTGGCCGTGGGCCGCGACGAGGAAGCCGTTGTAGACGAGATGAAGAGCTTCGTCGAGGCTTTCAATAAGATGGCCACGGAAGTGCGGGAACTGACGGGCCGGGAGGGGACGCTCGCCAACGACAGCGCCGTTCGCGCCGTGGAGAATCAGCTTCGCCGCGTATTCTCGGACGTGATAGAGGGCGCGGGTGGCGACGCCCGCCGGCTCGCCGACCTGGGCGTTAGCATCGGCCGAAACTTTGACGCGGGATCCACGCCGACGTTCAACTTCGACGAGGACGCGTTTCTGGAGGCTTTCCGCGCGGACCCGACGGGCGTGCAGAACCTGCTGTCCAATACGGACCGGACCGGTGTTGCGGACAAGACCCTCTCGTACTTGAACGATATTGTGTCAACACGGGGGTTCTTGCACCAACGCGCGAACGCATCCACCGGCATCACGGGTCAGATCCGGGGCGTGGAGGATCAGATGCAACGAACCGAGGGCCGTCTCGCTCAGCGGGAGAAGCGGCTCCGCGCTCAGTTCGCCAATATGGAGCGCCTGATATCGAATTTTCAGGGTCAAAGCGCCTCGCTAGGCCGCATTGGCATGGGGGCCTCGATGTTCTAGACGCGCACGGACACGCGTCTTCGTTTGGCCGAGGGCGCGGCCGAAGTAGCAGGAACGGGTCAAATATAGTTCGCTGTATTCATATTATATTATGATGGCGTAAACAGTTTATCGGGAGTGTGTATGAATCAGGCGATGGCGAGTTACGGGGCTTACCGTAAGGTGGATGTGGAGACGGCGTCGCAGCCCAAGTTGATACGTTTGTTGTTCAACGGCGCCATTCAGCGGGTCGAACAGGCGAAACCTTTGCTCCATGAGAAGCAGCGGGATCTCGCCCACAACCATCTCGTGCGCGCGCAGGAAATCGTGGCCGAGCTACGCAACGCCCTTGATATGAAGACCGGCGAAATCGCCGTCAACCTTGACCGCTCCTATGGATACGTTCAGGGCCTGTTGATGTCCGCGAACGTCAGCCGCGATATGGCGAAACTGGACGAAGCCTTGGAGCACTTGGCGGAATTGCGCGACCTTTGGGAAGAAGTCTTCACCTTAGTGACCGAAGGCGGCGTCGCGGCGGCCGCTCCAAGGAAAGAAGACGCCGTTGGCGGCCGGGCCCTGTTGAACGTGAGGGGATGACATCCAGCCCGGTACTGACGCTACGCTGAACCTTGCGGGCTTGGCCAACCCAGGGCCACCGCAATAGTGAGTTTCTCCTGCCTGCCTCTCTGCACGGCCGGAGCCGCGGGGTTTACCCCTTTTTTCCTCGCGGCTCCGGCCACCCCGCACAGCCAACGTTCGCACGCCGATATGACCCTGGTGTTCACCGAAGCCGAATCCGTACCGTCACTCCTATCGCTCATAGACGGTGCGGAAGCCGTCTTGCAGACCGCCGTAC
>SLHB01000235.1 GCA_007136375.1 Candidatus Hydrogenedentota bacterium | reverse complement strand
TTCCCGTGAACTCCAGGGACTGCACGGGCTTCAGGCGGTCAAGCGTCGAGTCCGCCAAGCTACGGTTCTGCGGGATGCGCTCCTTGAGCGTCTGGGCGAAGTCGGACGGCTTCATGTTCGCCGTCACAAGCGTCCTTCGCCGGGCAGCGCAACGGTTGTCCAGTAGCTCCCAGAACATCGCGAGCGTGGCCTCCGTCCAGGCGACTTTGTCCACGTCGTCGAGCAACAGCAGCCCCGGAAGCATCCAGCGCTGCAAGTCCTGCGTCGCCCAAGGCGCGATGTTGACCACGCTCCGGACGGAGGTCTCGGCGGCGCACACCCCGCCGCGGAGGACGTAGTCGGTCAAGATGCACTGGCACAGGTACGACTTGCCGACGCCCGGCGGGCCCCAAAGCCACAGGTTGTCCGTGGTCTGACGCGCGCGCCGCCACGCCTCCGCGTTGGGCCCGGCGGGGCGTGCCCGGGAAAAGCGAACCTGCCCCGTGGAGCAGCGCAAGTATCCGGCGGACACCAAGTCCAGCAGCCGGGTCTCGGCCGCATAAGCTCGCTGGGCCTCCTCGCGTTCGGCGACGCACGGGTCGCAGTAGGACTTGCCGGCGAACTGCTCGGTCTCGGCCCCGCAATTCAGGCACGGGCCCCGGGTGGGCTCGCTGAAACGCACGCCCATGGTCTCGCCAATGCTAGCCGGGTTTGAAGGGGTCGTCATCGGCATACTCCATCGCCACGCTGCGGTCTGTGACCTCGGTTTTGGATGCCCTCCCTGGCGGCCCATCACGCGCCTTGGCGAGCCAGCGGCCGAAGAACGCCTCGACCCCGCCCAAGGTCTTGCGCCGGGACTTGTTGTCCCGCGCCCACTGGCACGCCTGACCAAGATGCTCGCGGACGTCCAGGCCCGGGAACGCCGATTGCCACTCGCGAATCTTGGTCTCCGGGATGACGTACTGGCCGCCCTCTCGCAATGGCATGCTCAAAAAAGGAAAATCTTCGTCGTCGGGCGAAGCCGCCTTGGCGGCTGAGCCATTATCGGGCCTTTCGGGCGTCGAGTGGGTTGTACTCGTAGTTACTTCTGTTCCTGTTCCTGTTCCTGTTCCTGATTCGGTATAGTCTTCGGTAAAGGCTTCCCGAAAGGCTCCGGTAAAGGCTTTTCCTAGCCTCTGGACATCCCTAAGAACTAGGTTCATATGCTCGTCCAGCAAGGCGCATTCCGGCAGCAATTCCAGGACTTTGGCCCAGCTCTTGCACACGTTCGGGGACTCGGGACGGTTGTGCTTCACAAAGCGGGGGAGCACGACCAGGGGGGCTTCTGCAGAGACCTTGACCAACCCTAGATCGAAGGGTTCCTGAAAGGCTTCCTGGGAGACGCCGAGTTCTGCGCGCAAGCCTTCCACCGTGGCCCGCATGGCGCCAACCCCGGTCATGTTGGGGTGCGTCAAGATGAACAAGAACGCCAACTTCCCCTCGTTGCTCAGCGAGCTAAACTTGGCGTCGCCCCACACCTGGACTGATACCTTTCGGTATATCGACACGTCACCCCTCCGTTTGTGTCGGCGCTTCCCACTCCGCCGCGGCCATGGCGTGTTCGATACGGCCCGCCAGCTGGGTTTGCCCCGCGTTGGCCACGTAGTGCCGCGCGTACTGCGCCTGCGCCATGAGGATGCGTTTGGCAGGGTGCGACTCACCGACAATCCGTGGCGTCCACCGGCCCCGCAACCATTCCTCGTAACTTTACGTCAACCGGTGCGTGAACTCCACCGGGCCCATCCGCGAGGGTTCTGTACAGGCCTCACACCGGTCCCGCACGGCCTCCAGGACCGCCGCGAGCTCCGCATACACGTGTTCATCCGGATGCTGGCGCGAAGCCGCCGGAGAGGCCGTCCTGGCGGGCCATTCGGCCACCGCGGCGCTAGCCTGTGGCGCGGGCGCGCCGCCAAACAAATCGAGTTACTCTATCAAAACAGCCTCCCTTGACCCGCCGCCGCGTCCGCACGGCGCCGCCGCTTCTCCGCGTTGTCGTGCGCGTCGTGCCGCAGATGACACGCCTGGCAGAGATGCACCAGGTTCGCCTCCGCAAGCGGCAAGGCCGGACCTCCATATTCCATTCCATCGTTATGGCGCAAGCAGTGATCCAGGTGCGCCACAGTCAACACCACCTTAATAAGCCCGCCGTGGCCCCCAACGCGAAGGGAACGGTTCGGAACGCCGCACCGCTCGCAACGGTTTCCGGACCGCTCCCCGATGCGCTTGCGTATCTCCGGCCAGTTCAACGGATAATCCGAGTAGTCACACGGCATGGTTTCCGTCCTCAAACACCCGGTCAATCTCGTTGCGCGTCGCCCTAAGCCCGAACTTGACGAAGTCGTAAAAGGTCTCGTAATGCTCCACCAAGGGGAGGTCGTGGCCGATGTGCTCCCTCGGGCCCACGATGAACACGCGGTAACCGTTGAGGACGTCCTTGCCCCAGCCCTGGTGGACGGCGCAGCACGTGGCCACGCCCAGCTCCCAATGACGGCCGCCACGGGTGTACGGAGTGTCCGCGGGCTCCGTGAAGGCCAACAGCGCGTCGCTCTCGATCACCTCCGCCATGTCCTGCATGGCGATCTCCGTGCGCTGGGCCCGGTCCAATGCCGTCAGGGGCGTATTCGGGTCCCAAGTCTCCTCTAGCCAAGACGAGGTGATCTCGTGGCCGATGGCGCGCAACTGGCTGGCGCGCTCGCGGAATGTGTCGCGGCGCGGATAGGCGCCGCAGATGTAGATGCGCAACAAGGGCCTCCTTCCGGACTTATACGTCCGCCGTCTCGGGCTGCGCTTCCGCTTCGGCCTCGGCCCCTTCGCCGTACGTGGCGCCTTCGCCGTCCCACGCATCCAAGGTCCCTTGCCCGGGGTCTTCCTCGGGCTGCGCCGGCGTCTCTTCGGCGTCCATCTTCAGTTCGAGCTGACACGCCTGGATGCGTACGGCGCCGTCTTCGATGCTCGCGAGCTTGATGCGGTTCGTGTCCGTGTTCAGCGCTTCGCACTGCACCGTGATCGGTTTCCCCGGCGCATAGCTCACCTTCTGGATATTCGCGCGCAGCTCCACCGCCAATGGCGGGTCGAAGATGGTCTCCGCAAGGTTCGTTATGCGCCGCGCCAGTTCTTCCA
>SLHB01000401.1 GCA_007136375.1 Candidatus Hydrogenedentota bacterium | reverse complement strand
GTCGCAGAAGGCGGCCACCGTGGTGAAGTCGATGCCGTGTTCGCCGAAGGCCTCCCCGCTAAGCTTCAGGAGAATGCGCTTGTAGATGGCCTTGTTCCCCAAGGAATTCACGCCACCTACTGGGCCGAAGCGCCGCCGTTGGACTCTCCGCTCTGTTCCTCCGCCGTTTCGCCAAGCTGGAACCGGGCGAACCGGCGCACGACAATCTTCTCGCCGACCTTGCCGCTGAACTCCTTCACGATCTCTTCAATGCTGCGTTCGGGATCTTTCACGAACTTCTGTTCTAGAAGGCAGCATTCCTCGAACCACTTGTTCAACATGCCGTCGGCGATCTTGTCTAGGATGTTGTCCGGCTTCCCCATGTCCCGGGCGCGGTTCCGGTAGAGCTCAAGCTCGCGCGTGACCACGTCCTTTGGGACCTCGTCCCTCGACACATAGCTTGGCGAAGCGGAGCAAATTTGCAGGCAGATGTCCCGGCACAAGCTCTGAAACTCTTCGCCCCGCGCCACGAAATCGGTCTCGCAGTTTACTTCCAAGAGCACGCCGATCTTGCCGCCCATGTGAATGTAGGAGGAGACGCTGCCCTCCGTGGCGCTGCGGCCCGCGCGCTTGGACGCGTCGGCGATGCCTTTTTCGCGGAGCCACGTGACCGCGGCGTCGAAATCGCCGTTCGTTTCCTTCAAAGCCTTCTTGCAATCCATCATCCCCGCGCCCGTTTGTTCGCGGAGTTTCTTTACTTCTTGGGCGGAAAACGACATAGTGCTGCACTCTCCTTGTCAACTTCCCCGGCGCTCCGAACTCGGGCGGCGGGGAGCCGGATACATCAAAAACCTAGCTTGAAAAACAGAGGCGCCGTAACGGAGACGCGATGCTACTCCTGGCGGCTGTTGGCCTCCGCCGTCTCGGCCTCGGAAGGGGCCTCGGGCGCGGGCTCCTGCCCCGCCTGCTCCACGGGCGCGCCGTTGTCCTCGGCTGCTGGCGCCGGCGCCGGGGCTTCTTCGGCCGCGCCGCTCTGGGCGACCTTCGCCTTCTCGCGTTCGAGGCGTTGCCGGCGCGCCTGGTCGGACTTCTTCTCTTCCTCGGCCCGCCGCTTCTCCGCGTGGGACTGTCCGTCGATAACGGCCTCGGCGATAACCCGGCAGAACAAGCCCACGGCGCGGATGGCGTCATCGTTGCCGGGCAGCGGAATGGTCACCGGGTCCGGGTCGCAGTTCGTGTCGACAACGCCGACGCAAGTGATGCCCAGACGCGCGGCCTCCTTCACGGCGATGCCTTCCTTCTTCGTGTCGATGATGAATAGGATATCCGGCTGGCGGGGCATGTTCTTGATGCCGCCCAAGTGCTTGGCCATCTTGTCACGCTCCTTCTTGAGCATGACCACCTCTTTCTTGGGCAGCTTGTGAAACCCTTCCGACGTCTCCATCTCTTCCAGCTTCTGGAAGGTGCGAATGCTGCGGCGAATGGTCTCCCAATTCGTCAACGTGCCGCCCAGCCAACGGCTGTTCACGTGGAACATACCGCAACGTTCGGCCTCGCGCTTGACGGCCTCCTGGGCCTGCTTCTTCGTGCCGACGAACAGCACGTGGCCACCATTGGCCACCGTCTCCCGGACCGTCTTGTACGCCTTCTGGAGCTGGCGCATCGTGTGTTGCAGGTCGATAATGTAGATGCCGTTCCGCTGACCATAAATGTAGCGGGCCATCTTCGGGTTCCAACGGCGGGTTTGGTGGCCGAAATGGATGCCGGCCTCGAGCAGTTCGCGCATAGTTACGACGGGCATGAATGGCGCTCCTTACTGGGGTTAAACGTTGGGACACATGGCGGCCAACCCGCGTGCGCGGGCACCCAGGCCGCCGGTGAGGATAGCGTGTCCCTGTGAAGTAGGAAATCGCCGTAACGTAGCACATACGCACGGGAGTGCGCAACTCTGCCAGCGGCGCAATTTCCGCCCGGGTTGCGGCTTGATGCTCCCCCCTCGCCCGCTGTCTACGCGCCCAGCCCGAGGAGCTCCCGGGCAAAGGCCTCCGAGAAGGGCTTGCCCGGCTCGTAGCCCCGCTTCCACTCGCCGCCAACTACGAGGTAGGGCACCCCTTGTTTGCCGGTCCGCTGTTCCAACTCCTCGGCATACGCCGGTTCTTCGCGGATGTCGCGCTCTTCGTAGGTGACGCCTTCCTTGTCCATAAATGCTTTGAGATTCTGGCAATCTCCACACATTTTCGCGGAATACACAATGATCTTTGGTTGATTCACAACGACGCTCCTTCTAAGTTGTATACTAGCCGCCGCAGCCGCCCGGGAACCTACCGCGGCGCCACGGCGCGCTGTCGCCGGGAACACTAGACATAGCCGTGTTTATGCCGCGTGAACCGGGAATGGCGCGCGCCTTCCGGCGGTTGCTCCATTAATACGACGCTGGGCGGCCGCCCAGCCGTTTCCGAACCGTGTTCACGCGTCGCGCCGCCGCGGCGCGGCCATAATCCGAGGAGATCGCTGCCCCATGCCCCGTCCCCCTGTATTGCCCGTACTGGATTGGAAAGGCATATTCAACAATGCCCGCACCTATGATGTCTGGATCGCCGAGGGGGAGACCCCGGAGAACCGGGAACAGATGGAAGCGGCGCGGAAAGCCTTCGCCCTGGATCCTCAAGTGGAGGGCTTTCTGAACGCGCTGCCCCGCCCCGTCCATGTCATCGCCTTCGCGGAGGACTGGTGCGGCGACGTGGTGCGCCACGCGCCCGTGCTTCAGAAGATGGCCGACGCCGCGCCCAACCTCGACGTCCGCTATCTTTATCGCGAAGACGATGTCGACGCGTTCGCCCGCTTTCTTACCAACGGCGGAGAGGCCATCCCAAAGTTCGTGTTCCTGAGCGGCGAGTTTGTCGAATGCGGCAATTGGGGGCCCATGCCCGCGCCGTGCCGGGAGCTCATCGCCCGGGGCAAGGCCTGTGGCGACGTGGCCGCCGCGCGCAAAAAGGTTTCCGCTCTGTACGAGGCGGACCCCAGCATGCGCATGGTCGTCATGGAGTTGCTGGACCACATCAGCGTCGCGTCGGCCCTGGAGCCCTGAGCGTATGGCGCCAAGGGATTCCATCATGTAATGGAGAGGCCGGCATGACGGCCATTGCCAGTTGCGCGGCCGCGCTCACAGCGGGCGG
>SLHB01000375.1 GCA_007136375.1 Candidatus Hydrogenedentota bacterium | reverse complement strand
GCGACGGGGGCGGTCTGGACCGTGATCCGCTCCGCCCACCCCATATGATCAGCGTTCCACGAGAGAACGCCGTGTTTTTCAGCCCTCCACCACGCCATGGCTCCCTCCTTGGCGCTGTCGGGTTCTGTTGAGCGGGCGCATACCCACACCCGCGCACAGGGTCAGTCATTTATGGAACACCTACGACGGATCGTGTATTCCACCAAAACGGACGGCTTTCTGCTCACTCATTTTTCGCAGTACCGGCTCGGGCGGGCGCCGCCAAAGAAAAAGTCCCCCGACGGAAGGGGGACCTAGGAGTTTGCAATGTGTTTGGGTGGCGCCGCGGGACGCTCCCGCGTTAGCTTGTTGGACTGTCAGAACGCGACGAGGTCGCGGAAGGCGCGGAACCGGTTCGCAATGTCGTTCGGATCGATTTCCGCCACGCGATCGGGCCCGAATTTCTCGCAAGTGAACGAAGCGACAGCCGTGCCATGGACCACGGCCTGCTTCAATGTGTTGAAGTCCGTGGCGTCTTGCTGCGCGATGTGGCCCATGAAGCCGCCGGCAAAGCTGTCGCCCGCGCCCGTGGGGTCCACCACTTCCGGGAGCACGAAAGCGGGCGTCACGAAAACGTTCTTGCCCTGCACCAACAGGCAGCCGTGCTCGCCCTTCTTGATAACGACGGTCTTCGGCCCCATGGCCTCGATGGCCCGGGCGCCCTTCAGCAGGTTTCGTTCGCCCGTCAGCTCCATGACCTCGCTGTCATTAATAATGAGGGCGTCGACATTGCTCAAGACCTTCTTCAGGTCGTCGAGGGCCGAGTCGATCCAAAGGTTCATGGTGTCGAGGCCCTTGAAGCTGGCTTTGGATTGCTCCAAGACCTCAAGCTGGAGGGCGGGATGAATGTTGGCGAGGAAGAGATAGCGGGATTTCTGGGCGGCCTCGGGCAGCTTGGGATGAAACTGTTCGAACACGTTGAGCTGGGTGTCCAACGTGTCGCGCATGTTCATGTCGTCATGATAGCGCCCGGCCCAGCGGAACGTGTTTCCTGGCAAGGTTTCGAGCCCGTCCAAGTTGACGCCCTTGCTTTTCAACAGCTCCACATGCTCCGCCGGGAAATCCTCGCCCACCACGGCGACGAGGTGGACCGGCACATAGTTCGACGCAGCCAAGGAGAAGAAGGTGGCGGCGCCGCCTAGGCCTTCCTCGTTCTTACCAAGAGGCGTTTCCACAGTGTCCAAGGCGACAGAGCCTACAACCGTAACATCCATGAGTAGTGTTTCTCCTTTCCTGGGTGATTGTGATGTCCGGGATGAGTTGGCCGATCCGCTTGAACCCCTGGGATCGGCGCTTCCGGACGCGGGAAGTTCGCGGCGCGCCAAGCACTCGCCGGGCTAGGCGCGTTTGCGCTTGGCCCCAGCGCGCTTCGAAGTTGCAGCCATCCCTCGGGGATGGACGTTGATGAGGATTCCACGCGTGAATGCGCCGCGAGCGGCGGGGAAGCGCGGATAGAGTGCGCATTGTAGCACATCCCGGAGGGCGATCGCAGATTCCGGCGACAGCGCTTGGCGGCGGGCGCGTGGACCGGGCGCGCCCGCGGATGTCAGCCGCCGGATTGATCGGCGCCGGCGTCCTCCCCGCCGCGGCCTTTCTCCCGCGCCTTAATGGCGTTCCACACCGCCACGGCGTCCTCGGGCGTCTCGGCCGCCTCGCCGCCAAAGACGTGGCCGTGCCGCCGGATCATCTTCTCGTGAATGCTCTTGAGGCAGCCGGTCAATTCAAAGCGCCCTTCCGTCTCCGCCGCGGCGATCATGGCGAAGAGGCAGAAGAGCACGTCGCCCGCCTCTTCCGCTACGTGCCCGTTGTCCCCGGAGGCAAGGGCTTCCCGTAACTCCTCCAGCTCTTCTCCAGCAAAGCGCGCGAAATCCCCGGCGGTTTGCTCCCTGTCCCAGGGACATCCATCGGGGCTTCGTAGATGCCGGGCCAAGTTCATGACAGCTTCCAGCCATTCCGCCTCTTCTTCCGGCGGCTTGCGCCAGTGGGGATACATGCCGCGCCTCCTCCTTCATTCGTGTCGGCGTAATCGATCGCCCGCGCCATCGAGGGCAAACCTCACGATGCCGAACCCCAACGTGGCTTTGCAAGACCGGGCCTGTCGCCATAACTGCCGGACTTGCGGGCGTTTGTGCCGTTCGCGGCCCCTCTGTTAAGATCCTTTGCAGCGCTCAAAACGGATATGCCGCGTTATCCAGACGCGGCGCGGCGCCCCGAAGGCGGCGTCCCCCACGGAAAACGGGCGGCGCTTTCGGCATTATGCTTGATCCCACTACGGCTCCCCGGAAACCCGGCGAGGGCGGCCGAGTTTCGCATGTTTAGCCGGGTTTGAACCCAAACCGCCAGTTCCCGGGAAAGATTCCGAATCATGCAAAAGAGCGCCCAATCCTTTTTCGGCTCGTTGTTCAAAGGGCTATTCGGCACCAGTAAAGACCGGGAGGTGAAACGGCTCCTGCCGATCACCCACGACGTGCGGGCCCACGAGGAACGCCTGGTCGACATGACCAACGCCGAACTCCGGAGCCAGACCGCCAAACTGAAGGATGAACTTGCCCAGGGGGCCTCCTTGGACGACATCCTCCCGGAAGCCTTCGCCACGGCCTGTGAAGCCTCGAAGCGCGTGGTGGGCATGCGTCCCTTCGACGTGCAGATCATGGGCGGCATTGCGCTTCACGAAGGCAACATCGCCGAAATGGTGACCGGCGAAGGCAAGACCCTCGTGGCGACGATGCCCATGTATTTGAACGCGCTTACGGGCAAGGGCGTGCATCTCGTCACGGTCAACGACTATCTCGCCCGGCGCGACCGCGAATGGATGGGCCCCATATTCGAGTTCCTTGGGTTGACGGTCGGCCTCATCCAGCATGACATGGAGAACGTCGAGAAACAGGTCGCCTACCGCGCCGACGTCACCTACGCCACCAACCACGAACTCGGCTTCGACTATCTCCGCGACAACATGTCCATGCGTCCCGAGCTCCGGGTGCAACGGCAGCTCAACTACGCCATCGTCGACGAAATCGACTCCATCCTCATTGACGAGGCCCGGACGCCGCTCATCATTTCGGGGCGCCCGGAGAAAAGCGTCGACATGTACTACAAGGTCGACGACGTGGTGCGCCGCCTGAAG
>SLHB01000351.1 GCA_007136375.1 Candidatus Hydrogenedentota bacterium | reverse complement strand
TGGAAGACCCTTAGAGAGTCACACAGGCCCCCAGGCTGGCCAATCCGGTGTAGAAGCCAGTGATACAACTCGCCAACCGTCTCGACATGCTCCACCTCGTCGTCTCGCTCGGGGACGACCCCGTAACGATCATCAATCCGCATGTATAGCTCGCAGAAATCCATACCCATCCGGAAGAACCCTCGACCGCCTTGGCTGAAGTCCTCAATAGTCGAGCGCATCGTTGGCGCTGTGGAGCCGTGGACGCCATGGTAGGGACCATGCACAGTCGATTCAAGACAGCGCCCGCCCAAGCACAAGCCGCCGGACGCGCGGAGGCGGAGCGTGGCCCTCTCAACGCGAGAGCGTTCCTTGACTGCCTAGAAGGGCTCCAGTATGATGCCGGTTGCCGTCGGCGCCCTTGGTTTTTCCCCAGTTTCGCGGCGCCGGCGCCGGGGAGGGGCCCCTTGGGAGAGCAGCCCGCATGGCCAGAGTGGATCTGCGTAACGTCGGCAAGGTCTATCCCGGTGGGGTGCAAGCGGTCAGGGACGCGAGCCTCACCGTGGAGGACAAGGAATTCGTCGTCCTTGTGGGGCCTTCGGGCTGTGGCAAGTCCACGGCGCTGCGCATGATCGCGGGGCTGGAGTCCGTCACCACGGGCGAGATCCTCATCGGTGAGGAGTGCGTCAATGACGCCGCTCCCAAGGATCGCGACATCGCCATGGTCTTCCAGAACTACGCTTTATACCCCCACATGACGGTGTACAAGAACATGGCCTTCGGGCTCACGTTGCGCCGGTTCCCCCGTAAGGAAATCAAGGCCCGCGTCGCGGAGGCGGCGGAGATCCTCGGCATCGAGCATCTCCTGAACCGCAAGCCGAAGGCCCTTTCCGGCGGCGAACGCCAACGGGTGGCCGTGGGCCGGGCCATCGTGCGGCAGCCGAAGGTGTTCCTCTTCGACGAGCCCCTCTCCAACCTCGACGCGAAACTCCGGGTGCAGATGCGCGCGGAAATCAGCAAACTTCACCGCCGTCTCCGGGCCACCATGATCTACGTGACCCACGACCAAGTGGAAGCCATGACCATGGGCGACCGCATCGTCGTGATGCGCGAGGGCGCCATCCAGCAGATTGCGCCGCCCATGGAACTGTACAACCGGCCGGCGAACACGTTTGTGGCGGGCTTCATCGGCTCGCCGCCGATGAACCTCGTGGACGGCGTGCTCGAAGCGGCCAACGGAAGCCTGCGCTTCCACCGCGCGGAGAGCAGGCTGTCCTTGACCGTCGCGCCGGAGCACCAGGCCGCCCTGGAGCGCTACACGGGCCGGCCGGTGAGCCTCGGCGTACGCCCGGAGCACATAATGGGCCCGGCGGAGGCCGCCGCGAACGGTGATAGCTTTTCCGCGAGAGTCGATGTCGTGGAGCCCATGGGCGCGGAGATCAATCTCTACCTGGACACGGGCGGGGCGATGCTCACGGCGCGGGTGGGTCCCGGCGCCCGGTGCGCCCCGGGCGAAGAGCGGACCTTCAACGTGGCCATGGATCGGGTCCACTACTTTGACGCCGCGGCGGGGGACGCCATCCCGACGCGTTGAACACAAGATGGGAGCCTGGACGGCGGCAAGTATGGAAGGAACGGGCATGGGGGACACGGAGCCACCCACGGGAATGGCGGGACAGGAAAGCCAAACGGACGTCTTGGACCATGGCGCGCCGGAGCCGCTCCGGGCCGCGTTCGCCCATCATTTTGGCTCGGCGCCGCTTTGGGTCGCAAGCGCCCCGGGGCGCGTCAACATCATTGGCGAGCACACCGACTATAACGGCGGTTACGTGCTTCCCATGGCCATCGCGCGCCGCACCTTCATCCTGGCGGCGCCCCGGGACGACCGCGTCGTACGCGCGCACGCCGCCGCCTTCGAGGCCGAGGCCGCCGTCTCCCTGGACGCGTTGGAGCGTAATCCGGAGGCGCCGTGGCTGGATTATGTCACCGGCGTCCTCGCCGAGTTGGACACGTTGGGCCACCCCCTTACGGGCGCGGACCTGTACATCGCGGGTAGCGTGCCTATTGGCGCGGGACTGAGCAGCAGCGCGAGCCTGGAAATGGCCACGCTCGCCCTGTTCGAGGCCATGACGGGCGTCGAGTTGCCGGGCCCGGCCGGCGCGGAGCTTGGCCAGCGGGTGGAGAACGGCTTCCTCGGCGTCAACAGCGGCATCATGGACCAGTTCATCGTCCGCATGGGCCAAAAGGACCACGCCCTGTTCCTGGACTGCGAGAGCCTGGACTTCCACCATGTGCCCGTGGCGTTTCAGGGAGCGCTCTTCGTCATCGCGGACACAGGCGCGCGGCGGGACCTGGCGGCTTCCGAATACAACCGGCGCGCCGCCGAATGCCAGGAGGCCGTCGAAATCCTGCGGGCCGCGTTGGAGAAGCCTGGCGCGGAGAAGCTCCGCGCCTTCACCCCAGAAGAACTGCGCCGATGCGAAGACCGCATGCCGGAGACGGTCTTCCGCCGGGCGCGCCACGTCGTCACGGAAAACCAACGCACCCTGGAAGCGTCCAACGCCCTGGCCGCGGGCGACCCGGTGACCCTGGGCGCCCTCATGAGCGCTTCGGACGCGAGCCTGCGGAACGACTACGCCGTAACCTCGCCGGAGCTCGACGCGATGACAAGCCTGGCGCGCAAACTGCCCGGTTGCTACGGCGCGCGCATGACGGGAGCGGGATTCGGCGGTTGCACCGTCCATCTGGTGGACGAGGTGAACGCGGAAGACTTCGGCCGGGAGTTGCTCCAACGCTATCAGCGCGAAACGGGGCGGGAGGGCGCGATCTATATCTCCGCGCCCGCGGCCGGGGCCCTGGCCTGTCAATTGGGGTAAGAGCCCCTCGATCTGCCCGAGACCGGTCCGAATTCCACGGCCATACCCGGGGGATTCGCGGTGAAAGGGCGCGAGCTTGGCGCATTCCCAGACGCCAGTGGCGGTCCGTAGCGATTCAACGAAAAGATGGGGTTAGGAGTTGGCGCGGCAACAGCGGGCGAGGAGAGCAGGGCATGAAGGTCATCATCACCGGGGCGAGCAAGGGCATTGGCCGGGGCATCGCCACGTACCTGGCCATGGACGGCATGGAGACGGGCCTGCTGGCCCGGTCCGCCAGCGCTTTGGAGGACGTGACGCAAAGCATTGAAGAGCAGGGCGGAGCCTGCCACGCCGTCCCCTGCGACCTCCGCGATCCGGACGCCACGGAGCAGAGCGTCCAGGAGATTGTCCGCCTCATGGGCGGGGTCGACGCGCTCATCAACAACGCGGGCGTCGTCATCCGCAAGGACATCTTCGAGTTGACCCTTGAGGAATGGCGCGCCATGGTGGACACGAACATCAACGGCGTCTTCTACGCCACCCGCGCCGTGCTGCCCTACATGCGGGAGCAGCAGGCGGGCCGCATCATCAACATCTCCTCCATCTCCGGCAAGCTCCCCTTGCCCGGTGGAAGCGGATACGCCGCGTCCAAGTTCGCCGTCACAGGCTTGTCGCTGTCCTTGTTCCAAGAGCTGCGGGACCACGGCATCATCGTCAGCACCGTGTATCCCGGCTCCGTGGATAGCGCTTCCCATCGTCACGAAGCGGAGGCGGATCCCTCCTGGAAGGTCGCGCCGGAGGACGTGGGACGCCTGTGCCGGGACATCCTGAACACGGCCCCAGGCACGGTGCTCAGCGAAGTCGAGATCCGGCCGTTGCGCCGCCCGCCGAAGGCGTAGCCGCTCCAGCCGCGGCCCACCCTTACCGCCGTCCCTCCCAGGGATAGTCCACATTGTCCACATAGGGCAACACGCCGGGCACGGCGTCCAAATGGGGCAATGTATCGGGCGTGACCACCACCTCCGTTGTGACCGTCAGGGGAACCGGCCCGTTCATGGAAAAGGTCAACTCCACCATGTACGCCGCCCAACCTTCGCTTGGCGGCTCCACCCGCGCCCGGTAGACGCCGCCGCCCTCGTCCTCCAAGGGCGTGCTCGTCCACGCGGGCCCGATAGTCTGAAGCCGGAAGTCGCGGGCCTCCGGATTTGAGGCCTGCCACAACTTGACGGCCTCCGGACTATCTGGCGTTTCCACCACGAGCGTCCCATCTTCCTCCACGGTCCATTCATACGACGGGCGGGGCTCGTCATGGAGTATGGCGAGGTAGTACGCCAGCAGATTCTCGTAGGCGTCGCTGTCCCCCAGGCCATGGTCCGTGTTCGGAATGTACCGGAGCAGCTTCTCGCCGGGCAGATCGTCATAGTAGAACTGGGAAGAATCCGGCAGGAAGAATTGGTCGCCGGCGGAGTTCACGATGTACTTGGGGAGGGTCAGCCGGTCCCGGTATTCGTAGGGCTCCACGAGATCCCAAAGGGCGCGCGCCTCCAGCGAACCTATCCAGCGCATGAGGTCCATGGCCTCGTAGTCGCCGACAGCGGGCGCCCAGAAACCATAAGCGGCGTAGTGGTGCACAAAGGACGGCTCGATGTTGAGCAGGTCAATGACCGCCGGGACCAGGGCCTTCACGCGCTCGTCCACCGCCGCGAGGGTCCACGCGGTCCAGCCGCGCTTCGAGGCTCCGGTGACCACGTACGACTCCACCGTGCGCTCGCCCGCTTCCGGACCGGCGGCGAACTCAGTGATGGCGTCCATGGCCCGGGCGGCGGCTTTCGTCATGGGCAAGCGCGCGGGCCATTCCTCGTCTCCGCCTTCCAGAAACTTGTCCCAGGTGTAGGCGATGAGCGCGTCTTCCCAGCGGGGTTCTTCCTCGTCCGCCACGAACGTGAGGGGCTGGTTCGGGACCATCCGCAACTCCGCCGCCACCGTGTTGCTCGCTTGCGCTATGGCCAACAGCTCCGCTGGAGCGGCGGTCGGGGCGGGGCCCGTATTGCTGCCGCCGCCAATGAACAGCAACGCCGTCTCATGGGCGACGTCTTCGGGGACAACCACGGAGAGCCAGTGGCGCCATTCGGGCTCGTCCACTTCGCTGGCGCCGCGCCAACGCTGTGAGGTCATATCCAATACATAGACCGTGGCGCCGTCTTCTTCAATAGTGTTCGCCACCGAGAATTCATACGCGCCGTCGCTGGCGCGAACGTAGCGGTCGAGAGCGGTGAGGTCCGCCGTGGGAATGCGGCGCTCCAGTTCCGGCGCTGGCGCGCAAGCCAGGAGCGGCGCCAATAAGACGGCGGCCGCCAACAACAGGAGACGCGTCGTGTTCTTCATGGAATGTTTCCCCTCCAGCGTTGACGCGGCGTCCAGACATTTGTGGGCGGTCCCCCGGCGGGGCCGCTCCAGTTCTGAGAGACATTGCCACAACCCCAGCGCGGAATCAACGGGAATCCCGCCGCGCCTTCCACGGCTATCCGTCCACGCGCGCCGGAGCTGTTGACCGGCGGCGTGGAATGGTATACTGAAGTCCGTGGCCTTGGGCCGCTAGCCCGGCGGCCGCCCGTCCATGGGACCCTTTCCCGGCGGCGCCGCAAGCCTTCGCCACGGTAAGCAAGGCGCGGGGCCTGGGATGAAAAAGGGTATTGACATGGGGGTGCGAGTGTGCTAAAGTCGTGATTGACGTTGGAGCTGCTCCGATAGTAGAAGGAGAGTCCAACAAGCCATTGGGTTGGCGGCGAACGTTCTGTGAAGGCGGGGCAATGTGCTGGACCGGGACACTCCGGGCGGTGGCGCGGAGGCCTGCGGAAGAGCCAAGACGCGCTTTCATGGGGTGAGCGGACGATCAGCGGCCCAATGCTTCGAGAAAGCCTGGTGTGCAGTTTAACGGATGAAGGAGGTGTAGAGCGATCATGAAGAAACTGAGTGTAGTTGCGATGGCGGCGATGCTGTGTGCGGGCGGCGCCTTTGCCGTGTCGATCACGGTCCCGTTCTTCTCGGACGATGGCGCCGCGGACGGCGTGTTCGCGCCGGAGAACAACTTCAAGACGTACATCGGTCTGCTGAACGTGTCGGAAGAGACGCGCGAATTCGCCGTCACGTACTTCGACGTGAACGCCGGCCAAGACGTGACACCGGCGGAGAACACGTTCAGCCTTGGCCCGCAAGAGAGCATTGGCTGGCGTCCGTCCACGGTTGACGCGGCCGTTGAAGGCGCTGGCGCCGACATGCCGAAGATGACGTCCGGTATCGCCGGTTCGGCGACGATCTACTGGGACGGCAATGTGGGCGACGCCGTTGGCCGGATCATTCAGATTGGTCCCGGCGGCGCGAGCGCCTACGGCGTCAACGTGGGTTCGGCCCGCGCGGCGGAGTAACATCGCCGTTTTGACCCTGAATTACGCAAGTTCAAGAACACTTCCGGAAGCTTGACTGAGCGAAAGTGTTTGTGGAGGCGGGAATGTCGCAAGACATGCCCGCCTCCATTTTTGTGTTCTCCCGGGACGGCGCAGCCTCCGCTTCGGCCCTTCGCCCACTGCCCCACAGGAGCTAGCCCGCTTCCATGCGCGTGCCCGAATCCTTCTACACCACCGTCTCCCATCACTATGGAACACTGGAGCACGAGCCCGTCAACTGCGACGCCTGTGGCGGCGCGGATCACCGCAGCCTCGGCCAAGAAGCAGGCTATGACATCCGCAAGTGTGTCCACTGCGGCCTGGTCTACGTCCATCCTCAGCCCGTGGCGGCCTGTCTGCCGGAATTCTATGAAGGGATGTATGACGGCGCCGGGGAAGCCGACTCCGGGCCGCGCTCGCTAGGCTACGTGGAGCCTCACATCCGGCGGATACTCTTGCGCCGGAAGCCGGAAGGCGGCCGCTTGTTCGAGATTGGCTGCGGCCATGGAGCGCTCCTGGCGGCGCTCCGTAACGACCCCTGGCGCCTCACGGCCAGCGAGGTCAGCGAAGTGGCGCTGGCGGCCGCCCGGGAACGGGTCCCCGAGGCGGAGTTCCTCGTAGGCGCGGTCGAAGACTTGGAGCCGCCGCCCGAGCCGCAGGACTGCATCGTAATGGTCGCCGTCCTCGAACACGTCAAGCGCCCTGGGGCCACACTGCGCCGGGTGATGGACTGGCTCGCGCCGGGCGGCCTCCTCGTGGTCCAGGTGCCCTACATACAGCACTTCTTCAAGCTGAAACGCGCGATCCCCGCACTGCCGATCTGCTTTGAAGCGCCCCGGCATCTCCATGACTACGCCCCCTTCGTGCTCCGCCGCTACTACGAGCAGGCCGGGCTGGCGGGTATCCAGGCCGATATCGCCCGGCCCTATGCAAGCCCCTCGCCGCTGGCCACGGCCTGCATTTGGGGCGTCAAGCTTCCGGGGATGGCGCTGCACTGGCTGACCCGCGGCCGATGGATATACCCCTTCGCCTCCGCCTATGTCATGCACGGGATCCGGTCCTGAACCTGCCGCCTCGTCCTCCTGGGGGGAGCGTCGCCGTACACAGGGGCTAAGACCCGCACAACAACAATAAGAAACCGCCGACGTCCACTCGTGCCGAGCGACGCCGACGGCGTTTGACTTAACTGGCGGGATTCATCCGCGGACCGTATGGCCCGGCGGACGTCCAAAACTAACGGGTGATGCTGCGCACACTCCTGGAATACTTGCGCGCCGTGTCCAGGCCAATCCGTCCTTCCCACAGAAGGCGGATGCCGGCGAAAAACAGGCGAACCAGACTGGACGTGCGCGCCACGGCCACCGCGATGCGCGGGTACTCCTTCACTAGAGTGGTGCGCGCCAGCGCCCGGATGAACCACCTCGGGATAAAGGATTTCGACGTCATCGAAAACAACGCATTCCAGAACATGTCTTCTTTCGAGCGCGGATAATCGAAAGACACGGCAAATTGCGTCAGAGACTTCTCCGACTGCCCCGCGACTTGGCTGTCGTCAATCACCCCTTCCTCGATGGCGCGCTCCGTCAGCCCTGTCTTTGGGAACCAGTTCAAGGAGAACATGTTGAGGATGAAGGGATGCGGCAGTTGCAAGAGGACGTCCAGTGTCTTGCGCTTGTCCTCCGTCGTTTCCCAGGGGTTATCCACAATGATGTCGTACCGGGTGAAAACCTTGTTCTTCTTCATCAGATGCGCCACACCAAGCAGCTTCTCATCGGACACCGGCCGGTCGAAGAGTTCCGCCCGGAGCTTCTCCGAGCCTGTCTGGATACCCATATTCAACTCCGCCATACCGGACCGAATCAGCAGACCCACCTTCTCGTCATTCAACGCCCGCGGGTCAATGGCGACCTCGAATGGCAGGGCGACGCGTTCCGGATACACCTTGGCGAACTCACGCGTCCACGGCATGCCCGTCCCAAACACTTCATCGACGAAGAAGATACTTCTCATGCTGGGCAGTTTCGCCATCGCGTATTCGAGCTCACGCATGATCTTTTCAACGCTGGCGCCCCGCACGCTCTTGCCTAAGCCCTTCTCAAGCTTCACGAGCTGGCTGTGGATACAAAACGAGCACTTGTACGGACATCCGCGGGCGGTCAACGTCTCGAACTTCACGAGATCACGCCAGGGATCACCCTCGGTGAGCTTGCCGAACTCGATGAAGCACTTGTTGTCGTCCTCGAGATCCTGCATGGGAAGGACGTCCAGGGACGGAATGAGGTTCTCCAGATTATTGCCCACCGGCTCTCCGTTCCCGCCCCGGTACCAGATATTCGAGATCGTCGACGGATCGCCGTCCGTGGCAAGACACGTGATGAGTTGGGCCGTCGCGGCTTCTCCTTCGTGCCGGATGGCGTAGTCCGCCCCGCCCTGGATACAAAGCTCTGGCGTCACCGTGCCCACAGTGCCGCCCCAGACGACGGGAACCTCAAGTTCATTGTGGATGCGCTCCGTGAGCTCCACGCAAAACTTCATGTATCCGGAGCGGGCCCCCAAGCCGATGAGCTGATAGTCACGTTCCCGAAACCGTTCGAACAAGAGCTCAAGTTCCGCCTCGGACGGCATCTGGAAGCTATTCGTGGCGAATTCCTTGAGAAAGATCAGGTCAACATCATACCCGGCTTCCTTCAAGAAGGCGTATAGATAGCGAATGCCGATGTTCTCCACGCTGAAGAGCGAAATCAGGGCAATGGGGAACGGCTTCTCAAACGACCGGCGGTACTTGTTGGAAAGCGGCTCCGCGCCGAGGATCTCGTAGGTCTGTTCGTTCCAGCTCTTCCACTCGATACCGTCGTTTCGAAGTTTTCTGACTCGTTCCTTGATGGCGGTGCGGTCCATCCGGTAACCCTCCAGACGCGCTTGACGCGCTTAGTATCGCTGGAAGCGCGATGATTGCAATGAAAACTGCGCGATCCGCCCTGTAGCGAACCACGTGTGTCTATAATGCCATGCGAACTCAGTATGAACCTTTCGGCTATCAAAACGCAAACAAGCTCACCGCACACCTCGCTTCCCGTTGTCGCCGCCCGTAGCCGGCGTCCCCAGTCACGCGCAGCCGGCTTCCGCGCAGTGGGAAGGCGTCTATCCCGTTCGGCGATCCTCTTTCCCGAACACCCCGCGCGGCCACTTGCTAGACTCGACCGTTCCTGAAACATTGCCCTTAACAACCGCATTCCCGAAACTCAGCAAGACAGCTCAAATTGCTAAGAGAGACCGCTGCTGAGCCCATAGAGCTTCGGATCACTACGGCGTCACATTCTTCCGCGCGGCGCGGCGATCCGTTTGCGCTTTCCCGGCGCGATGGGGTACCATCCGCCTTGGCTCGCCGCCGCGTTTCCCGGAGTTTCGTCCCTATCCTCAACGCGCCCGGAGAAAGAACCATGGCGGCCGCAACGCTGGAGACGCTACGCGAATGATCGTCATCATCATGGCCGCGGGCAAATCGACGCGGACCCATCCACTGACCATGACCCGGCCGAAACCGCTCTTGAAAGTGGCCAACCGAACCATTCTCGAACACCAGCTTGACGCCCTCCATGGGATCGCGAGCGAGGTGGTCCTCGTGGTCGGGTACCGGGCGGAGCAGATCCAAAAGGCTTTCGGGGACCGCTACAAAGACCTGCCCATCCGTTACGTCACGCAGACAGAGCAGCGGGGCACGGGACACGCCTTGCTCCAATGCGCGGATGTGGCGCAAGCGCCCTTCATGGCCGTCAACGGCGACGATATCTTTAGCGCGGCGGACCTCAAGGCCCTGGCCGAAACGGAACAAGGGGCCCTGGCGAAGGAAGTCGCGGACCCCTCTTTGTATGGCGTCTATGAACGCGGCGCCGACGGGCGGGCGGCCGGACTGACGGAGAAACCCGAGAACCCGGTCTCCGCCTTGGCGAACATGGGCGCCTATCGCTTCACCCCCGAAGTCTTCGGCGTTCTGCGGGAAGTCACGCCCTCGCCCCGGGGAGAGATTGAGATCACGAGCGCGATTGAGGTCCTTATCAACAAAGGCCGCTTTGACATTATCGAGGCCCATGGCTTCTGGCTCCCCATCGGCTACCCCTGGCACCTCTTGGAAGCCAACGAGTTCCTCCTCAACGACGCCCTGCGCCCGGCCATCGAGGGAGAGGTGAGTCCCGCGGCGCACGTCAACGGCGCCGTCGTAATCGGCCGTGGTTCGACCGTCCGTCCAGGCGCGGTCATCGACGGACCAGCTATCATCGGACGGAACTGCACGATTGGACCAAACTGCTGGATTCGGCCCGGCACAAGCATCGGCGACAACTGCAAGGCCGGCCAGGCCGTGGAGATCAAGAATTCCATTCTCATGGACGGCGCCGCCGTTCCTCACCTGAGCTACGTGGGCGACAGCGTGCTGGGCGAAAACGTCAACCTCGGCTGCGGGACGGTGACCGCCAATTTCCGCCACGACGGAAAGAACATGACCACCCTCGTGAAAGGCGTCAAAGTGGAAACGGGCCGGCGAAAGCTTGGCGCGTTTCTGGGGGATGGCGTCCACACCGGCGTCAACACATCCATTTACCCGGGCCGCAAGCTGTGGCCCCACGTATGCACGACCCCCGGCCAAGTGGTCACACACGACATCGAGGCCGACCCAGACGCCGAGCCTTAACGCGGCCGTCCCGGCCCCTGTGCTTATCCCGCGCGCCCACAGCGCCGCCCTCCCGCGTCCCCTCCGCCGTACTTGAAAGGATCACGGTACATATGGAGTCATCCGCCGCCGTCCCGTCCGCAACGCTCCGCCCCAAAGAAGAACGCCGCCTGCTCCGGGGCCACTGCTGGGCCTACCGCAACGAATTCGCGGCATTGCCAGAGCTGGAGGACGGCGGCGTCGTGGATGTCTTCTCCGCCCAGCGCCGCTTTGTGGGCCGGGGCTACTTCCAGACGGAAGGCGGCATCGCCGTCCGGCTGCTGGCCCGTCATCAGGTTCCGGTGGACGAGGACTTCTTCCACACGCGCTTATCCGAAGCCCTAGCGCTGCGCAAACTTGTGGCCCCCGGCCGGGACGCGTGGCGTTGGGTTCATGGGGAAAGCGATGGGCTGCCCGGGCTCGTCGCCGACGTCTATGGCGGGATCGTCCACGCCGTCAGCGGGGCGCGCTTCTATTGGCGCAACCAAGCCGCGCTGGCCGCCGCCTTTCAACGCTTCCCCGAAACGGCGGGCGTGCGCGTCACCGCGGGACCCCAAACCGCCTCTCACGGCGAAGCGCCGGACGAGACGCCCGTGGATATCGGCGGCTTGCGCTTCCATGCGCCCCTGGCAGCCGGACAAAAGACCGGCCTCTTCTTGGACCAGCAGGAAAACGTCATGGCGATGCGATCGTTCGTAGCCGGCAGGCGCGTCTTGGACGGGCATTGCTACGCGGGCGTGTGGGCCTGCCACGCGGCCGCCGCTGGCGCGCTGGAGGTCATCGGCGTGGACACCTCGGCGCCGGCCATCGAATGGGCCGCCCGCCATGGCGAGGAAAACGGCTTGAGCGGGCGCTGCCGGTTCGAGACGGCGTCCGTGGCCGACGCGCTCACCACCGGCGCGCCCTACGGCGCCATCTTCTTGGATCCGCCCGCCCTGGCCAAGGGCCGCGGCGGCATCGAGCGCGCCCTTGGCGTCTACCAGGCCTTGAACCGCGACGCCTTTAAGGCCCTGGAGCCCGGCGGCGTGCTCATTACATCATCCTGCTCTCAGCCCGTCAGCGCGCCCGCCTTCCTCGAAATGCTCAAACGCGCGGCCCGCGCCGCCCAACGGGACGCCGTTATCCTAGCCGTCCGCGGCGCCGCCATGGACCACCCTGTGCACTTGAGCACGCCCGAAACGGCCTATCTGAAGTGCGTCTTCGCCGCGGT
>SLHB01000101.1 GCA_007136375.1 Candidatus Hydrogenedentota bacterium | reverse complement strand
GCGGCCGACGCGGGTGTGGAAGTTCATGACAGCGGCTATTTCACTAGCGCCTCTGGCGAGATAGACAACGTTGCGCCGGAGGACACGTTTACCTTCCGGACCCAATTCGCGGCCGTTGACGAGGGGGAACTGCCAGAACCCGTGCAGACGCCCCGGAACATCTACGTGGGGCAAATCGTCGAAGTGACCGAGCCAGAGTTGCCGCCCTTCGAAGATGTGGCCGAGGAGGTCCGGGAGGATGCCGAGAACGCGTACCGGAATACGGTGGCGTACCGGGAAAGCGTTGCGGAGTTGGCCCAGGAAATCGCCGATTCCGTGAACGACTTGGATGACATCGCCAGTGAATTCCCCGATGTGATCGTGGAGACCGGCGAGACAGAAGCGTTTTCCGTGGGCGATTTCGATTACGGCATGGGCCTCTTCTGGAACCCCCGGGAAATCCACGCCCAGCTTGGCGGCCGGGAGCCTGGCGCTTTCGCGGGCCCCATTCACGATTTCCTGGGACAGGTCTACTTCCTGGAGCTGTTGGAGAGCACGCCGCCGAGCGAGGAAGACTGGGAAGAACGATATCCGGAGGAGCGGGACAGCATCCGCGATCGCCTGCTCGCACAACGGCGGCAGGAGGTCATGCTGGACTACACGGAGAGCTTGTACTTGACCGCGTTGGAGACTGTGCCCGTTGAAACCAACTGGGCCGCCTTCGCTAACATGCTTGGCATCGTGGACGAAGATGGCGCGCCGGACCTGGAAGCCCTGGGCCTCGCCGAGGTGGGGACAGGGGCGGGCGGCTGAAACACGCGCCACAAGACACATAGAGCGTAAGACGGCCCCGCCGTGGCGAACGAACGCGGCGGGGCCGTTTCGATCCAATGCTTGCGGAAGGAGGAGGGACGCGCGGGCCTTTCCCCTGTCAGAATATGCTGCCGATCCGCTTAAGATGGGCGTCCATCTCGATGAGCGTCTCCAGCCAGCGGATATTGTAGTACTTCGGGTTTTCGAAGTCGGCGCAATGGCCGTCCATGACCTGGCGGGCCATGTTGAGCGCCGACTCCTCCACACTCATCGAACACTTGAACCCGATCCCCGTCTCCAAGTTGCGGCTGCTCACCCGGTAGCTCCGGCCGGTCTGGCTTCCGTATTCGGCCTGGATGTCGACGGACATGATCCCTTCAAGCGCTTTCCGGAACCGGTGGGCGAGTTCAAGGACCCGGTAGTTGCGGTAGGCGACGTTGTAGATCTTTCCGGCCACGGCGGCGGGCTCGGCCTCAAGGCAGGCCAAGTAACACTTCGCCGCGTCCGTGACGTCCACCATGGGCCGCCACATTTCCCCGCCGCAGTGGACCGTTAGCTCGCCCGTCTGGAACGCGCTCTTGATAAAGGTGTTCACCACCAAGTCATAGCGCATCCGCGGGCTCCAGCCGTAAACCGTGCCCTGCCGGAGCGACACCGGGTGAAACCTGTCGTCACACATGTCCAGCAGGATTCGCTCCGCTTCGAATTTGCTTGTGGCGTAGGCCGCTCTCGGCTCCAAGAGCGAATCCTCGTCCTGGAGAACGTCCTCCGCCATGAGCCCGCGGTCGTACACGGAGCAACTGGAGGCGAATACGAAGCGGCTCACGCCCTTGCCCTTGCAGGCCTCCGCCACGGTCCGGGTGGCCTCGGTGTTGATCTTGCGGCTCGCCTCGGGGTTGAATTCGGCCGTGGGATCGTTGCTCAGGGCGGCGAGGTGCAACACGCCGCGCACGTCTTCGAGAACGTTGTCGTCAAAGGCGCAGATATCGCCCTCCACGACCTCCACCTGGTTGCGGAAGGACTCCAACGGATAGTCGCCGTAAAGGAATTTGTCGAAGACCCGGACCGCGAAGCCCCGGTTTAGCAATTCTTGGACGGTCACGGCCCCGATGTAGCCCGCGCCCCCGGTTACCAGTATCATGAACCTCGAATCCTCCCCGCGCCCTAGTGAAACGCTACTCTGCTTCCTTGCCGGTCATGGCAAAGTTGAATTCAGCCTCGGCCATTGACGGCGCGGCGGCGTCTTTCTCCGAGATGAGGGTGGGCTCCCAAGGCCACTCGATGCCGATGGCGGGGTCGTCATAGCGGATCGCCCGCTCCGCTTCCGGCGTGTGGACGTCCGTGCACTTGTAGAAGAGCTGGGCGCCGTCCGTCAGGGCCATGAAGCCGTGGGCGAAGCCCGGCGGAATCCACAGCGCCGCGGGCTCCTCGGCCGTGAGCGTGTGACCCGTCCAATCCCCGAAATAGGGCGAGCCGTCCCGCAGATCCACCGCCACATCAAACACGCTTCCCCGCAGCACGCGCACGAGTTTGCCCATGGCGTGGGGCTCAATCTGATAATGCAGCCCCCGGACCACCCCCTTCACGGATTCGCTGAAATTGTCCTGGACAAAGCTGGGCGTTAGTCCTGCGTCCTTGAACGCCGCTTGAGAATAGATTTCGGTAAAGAAACCGCGGTTGTCTTCGATGAACCGGCCCCGCACGAGCAGCACATCAGGGATCTCGAGGGGTTCGGTCGTCACGGGTATTGGCATAGGATGCTTCAACCTCATCTGCGGCGCGTCAGGGAAACAGGGGAGAGGGGGCAAGCGCGCGCCTGTCCCAATTGAAACGACGCGTATTGTAAGCAACAGCGCTAGACCGGGTCAAGGCGGGCTCCAGGCCGTGTATCTGGAGTTCCGGTTCATACGCTTCAAAGCGGAAACCTCCCGGATCCGAAGCAAAGGATCCCGCCCCTCTTCCTTCGCGCCGCAAGCCAGGTGAACGCCGGGGGTCTCAGCCCGTCTACTAAAGGCGCTCCATGGCGCTTCGCGGGAAACGCTCCCTTCAAGTCCACGGTTCCGTAAAGCGATTCTGGCGGGAATGGTTTCTGAACGGCGCCAGATTTGAGCGGAATGTCCTGGGAAATGCACTTTTCTTGCGGGAGATATGTGGCGGAAATGCGCGGGCCGGTCTGGAAGAAAGGCGCCGTGAGTCTGGAAGATCGTGGCCGTCGCCGTGCTTGTAAGAACAGCGGGTTACGCCGCCGGTTTGAACGGCGCCCGTCACGTTCGCGCCCGGGAATGTGGAGTAGGCGCGTTTGCGTTTGGGTTAGCTAAACCGGTCATTCGGCCCGGAGCTCGCCGCCAACCTCTAAGCCAGATACGGCGCGTGTGCCGATAGGATCATCG